>JANWHF010000241.1 GCA_025450555.1 Tepidisphaeraceae bacterium
ACGTATTGCACGACGCACTCGTCCGGCAGGGCAACCAGGGTCAGGTCCTGACCAAACTGCCAGGCACTAACGGGAGCCGCGTACGTTTTCGGCAACTCTTTCTTGGCATCGAGAAGGGCCAGCATTTCTTTCGCCGAATCCTTCGCCAGGCCTCTGGGTCCATTTGCGATCTTCTCAATCGCATCGCGCGACAGTGTCTGCAGCGGGAGCTCCGCAGTCACTTGAGCGCAGCTCAGTGGGCCTCGCACTGGCTGAAGCCTGGTGCCCAGCACGCGGCAAACTTCTTTGCCGAGGATTTGGCCGTACTCCGACGTCAATTGAAAATTATTGCGATGGTAGGGATTGGCATCACCAGCGCAGCCGGTGACGAACATCGCCTGCGCGCCGGGAAACTGCTGCTGAATGTACTCTCTGGCAAAGCCTTCATAATCTGCGCTGACGGCAAGACGATTGGCCGGCATCGTCGTATTGTGACAGGCGTAGCCAAAGAGAATGGCGATCGGCTTTCCGTCCGCCCCATCGACGCGAAGGACCGGCACGCTGCGATCAACCACGCCGTGCGGGTTGTCGCCGAGAATCACGCCCTTGTCGGTAAACTCCCGGCGGTTGACGACAAAGCTGGCCATGCCCGTGCCCCACGAGAGCTTCGCCGGCTGCATGTGTGCCGCCGCCTGCTGGGCCACCTCGACCAGCCGATCGCAAAGCCATTTGGAGTATTCGACGGTCGCAGCGGGGTAGGGCGATGTTGACGTAGCCGGACTTTCATCCAGCGAAACATCCGGCGCGGAGTGGGAATGCGCGATGTTCAGCAGGATCGCTGAGAGCGGGACGTGCGTCGTCTCCACTATCCGCTTTCGCACCACCTGCCCCATATCGGCCGGCATGATGCACAGGTCGATCGTCACCAGAATCGCACTATTCCCCTGTTGATCCTTCAGCACCAGCGCCTTGGCGTAAATATCCTGATCGATGCTTTCAAACGGCTTGACGCGTGCTGCATATCCCGCCAGCGGCACCGGCTTGATGGGCGTCGTCTTGATCGAAGCGACACCGGCTGACCAATCGGCATCCGGCCCACCGTTCGCACGATTCGGCGAGAGAAGAAGCAGCCCAAGCGCCAAGGCGCACATCATGCGATAGATTCGAGCATTCATGAGTGGGCATGTTATCTGGGCCAAAAAAATTGGGCCACCTTTGGTCGCCTCCGCGTCGCGGAGAGCCAAAGGTGGCCCAGGAGTGAACTCGTTGAAGGCTTAGTATCGGAAGCTCAAGGCGGCGTAATAGGTTCGCGGCACCTCGTTGGCCTGGGTCAGGAACAGGCCGCTGTTGAACTCGGGGTGGTGGTTGTCGAGGATGTTCTGCACACCAATGGAGGCGGACAGGTTGTCCTTAATCTTCCAGACGACGTTGGCGTCCCATCGCAGGTAGGCGGGGATATTGCCGGTGTGGAGCGAATCGACGTAATAGAGGCTCGTATTCAACTCGACATTCTTGACCACATCCCAGTAGGAATGGATCTGGAACTGATTGCGCGGGCTGGTGCCTTCGAAGATTCGCTCCATCGTCGGGTCAACGCCCTGGCCGCGGTGAAGCTGCAGATCAAGCCAGGAATAGGACCCGCTTAATCGCCAGGTGTTGGTGATTTTCCATGTGGCGGCGACCTCAGCCCCAAAGGCATCGCCATCGATGTCGTTGCCAAGTTTGACTGGAATGAACACGTGCGGCGCGCCGCCGGGCCCAAGTACGACCTGCGGCGTCCCTGCGGTACCACTGCGCAACTTGTCGTACGAATCGTAGAAAACCGAGCTATCGATCGTGACCGCCTGCGTCGCCCGGACGCGATAGCCCAGCTCATAAGCCGTCATCGCCTCAGAATCAAAACCCTTGTTGCCGATCGTGTCGATTTGCGCAGGAATTCCCTGCGCCGTTGGCATCGTTGAAAAGATGAGTTGCGAATCCTGCTCCCAGCGGGAAGGCGTTCGCACGGCTCGCGAAACAGCGCCCCAGACCGAATTGCTGTCGTTGGGCGTCCAGAGCAGTCGGCCGCTGGGCTGATATTCAAAACCGCTGTAGCTGTTCTGCTCCAGCTTGGTGCCAGCGATGAAATGCAGCTTATCAGGGACAAGGGTCAAATCATCCTGGATAAAGCCGCTGACGAGGTAATCGTTTCGGTTGGTGGGGCTGAAGGTACCTAATTGCGTATTCTCGATGTGGTCCATCATGAACCGCGCATCGCCGCCGTAGATCACTTCATTGTTCTGGGCAAGCTGGAAGCGGTGCTGGAAGTCGAGGTCGAAGGTATCCAGCGAATAGCCAAGCTGCACGTCGGGACGGTCCTGCCGGTCATAATAGAACTGGAGCGACATGTCAGACGTCGGCGAAACAACGTGCGACCAGCGACCGAGGATGTTGGCTCCTGAGAAATCATTCTCCGCGTACATCGCAGACCTGAAAGGCGGCGTGAGCACTGGCACGTCAATCGTCTGCCCAGTGCGGTCGGAGTAAACGTCGCCCTGCAGGGTCAGCGTATCATTTTCACTGGCATACCGGTCAATTCTGAACCCACCGCGGAAATCCTGCCAGCCATCGTGCTGATCATGGCCGGCCGCATTCGGGAAGTCCTCGAAATTGCGGTATTTGCCGTAAACGCGGAAGAATGTGTTCGAATCGAGTGCGCCGCCGAACCGGACTTCACCCTGCTGGGTTTCGTTGCCCCCAAGGCCATCCAGGAGCCAGCCTTGCGTATCACGGGCGCTCTTGGTGGTGATATTGATCACACCATTGACGGCGTTGGACCCCCAAAGCGTAGCGCCCGGGCCGCGGATCACTTCGATGTGATCGAGGTCCGGCATCACATAGTCCATGGTGTCCCAGTAGACACCGGAAAACAGCGGCGTATAGACGCTGCGTCCATCCATCATGACCAGCAGCTTATTGGCGTACAGGTCGTTAAACCCGCGCGAGCTGATGGCCCATTGATTGGAATTGATCCGCGCCACTTCCAGCCCGGGCACCAGGCGAAGCAGTTCTGGTATGGAGTTCATGCCGGAGCGTTGAATGTCGTCCTGCCCGATGACGGTGACGGCGGCGGGGGCCTCGGCAACCGCCTGGGCGTGCTTGGAAACGCTATACACTTCGACCTTCATCAGGTCTTCGAGGCTCAAGGAGGACAATTCGCCGCCGGACGTACCGCCGGAAGGTCCGACCTCGGCCGGCTCCGTCGTCGGCTGTGTGGTGGCAGATGGGCGAGACGTGGGTGCTGCGGCCCAAGCGGCCGAGGCCCATCCTCCCATTAGAATGGCACATGCCAGTTGTGCGCTTCGTCGAACAACCAGCTTCTTCGTCGTGATCATGTGCTGCTCCGCGTGAGATTGTGCGGTCTGGTCTACCTTTAAGGCCTGTGACATACGGATTAGATCGTCCGGTCAAATCAGCGGGGTGAGAAAAATAGGCAATCTGCGAGGGCAAAGTGTTATCGGACCATCGCCTTCGGCAGGTCCTATCATTTTGTCCCTTAATTGACCCCTCGCCTTCGCCGAAGTTCTTTTGGGAGACTAATTTTGGGGCTGGAGGTTTCGGCGTCGGCGATGCTTAACGCATTCATTCAGTGGCAGGAAGAGCGTTTGGCACGCGCGGAGGATCGCCATCGGCGAATCGAACCGCTTGCGTTCGGCGCTGAATTCCTCGGTCTTGATCCGCGTACCGATAACTCGCTGACGGCCCTCGAGAAGTATTCCCAGCGGCAGTGGGCCGACACCAAGCGATTCTTTGGGCCGGCTCCGAATCGAGATTTTCAATTCGATGGCCGCACCCTCGCGTTCATCACCCCATTCGACGAAGAATCACCAGGCAATCGAACCGTTCATTGCCAGGTCTATGAAGCAGCCAAGCCCGGCCACGCGGTATTGATCATTCCTCATTGGAACAGCGACGGCACCGAATACGATCTCTATTGCAAATACCTGGCTCGGCTGGGAATTACTGCCGCCTGCATCACACTCCCATATCACGGCCGACGCTGTCCGGAAGGACAAACCAGTGGCTCAGCCATGATCTCGGCCAACCTGGGACGTACGATTCGCACCTGCCGACAGGCGGTTGTGGAAGCAGCGACGACCGTCGAATGGCTTGCTCGACGGGGCCACAGCCACATCGGACTGGTGGGAGTAAGCCTTGGCACGTCACTGGCAACCGTGGTGGCGGCTCATGATCCCCGAATCAGCGCGCTGGCATTGGTTTCTCTGGCCAGCGACTTTGGCCAGGTCATTTGGAATTGCCGTCCTACGCGACACATTCGAGCGGCGCTTGACGGCGCGATTACCTGTGAGCAGTTAAATAGCGCTTTGTCGCTATTCAGTCCAATACATTATCTATCGAACCTTGCCACGAACGGCACCGCCGTCCTGGGGATTTCAGGCAGGCAGGACCAGGTCTTTGCTCCGCCTTTGACCCATCGGCTGCTTGATGCATTGGAGAGTGCCGGTGTGCGTCACGAGCACAAATCCCTGGCTTGCGGCCATTACACGCTGGGGACTTTCCCGTTCAACCTCATCCTGGGACGGGCAATCCAGCGATTCATGAATCACGAGTTCAATGAGGGGCGGCCGACTTCGCACAACCTCCCCTGGCCAAGCGGCGGCCGCGCGGGTGGGAAAGAACGTTCGGCGGCGTAAGGTTTTGGCCTCACCGCGGTACGTCCCATAAACCAGTCATATCGATCACGTTCAAATTAGCTCACATTTCGTATTAAATGCACCCGATTCATGGAACGGCTGAATTCTGTACTGAATCGGTCGCGGCGGGCGATCGATCATTCAGCACACGTTTTCGGGCATTCGTCGTGTCGCGAAAACGCCTTGCGAGCCGGATATGCGCCAAATGAGGGTGAGATTCGTCCTTTTGCTGGCGTGCATGGGCTTAATGCTGTTCAAGCCCACGGCGCTTGGCGCAGCCGATGAATATCCTGTCAAAGCCGCCTTCATTTACAACTTTGTTCAGTTTGTTGAGTGGCCCGCATCTGCATTCGGTGGCAACTCCAAGGCTCCCCTTGAAATTGCCATCGTTGGGAATGACCCATTCAATGGCACACTCGATCGGGTCATCAATGGAAAGACTGTTAACGGACATCCACTCGCCGTCAAGCACTTTGCCTCAGCGAGCGAAGCACGGCCCTGCCAGGTGATGTTCTTCGCGGCCGGCTCACAGGATCAATTCGAGCCCGCGATGCAAAAGACCGGTAAGGCAAACATCCTGACGATTGGTGAGGCAGATGGATTTGTGGACGCGGGCGGGGTCATTCACCTCTTCGCGGATGGCAATCACATCCGGTTCGACATCAATCGCGGCGCAGCCGAACATGCGGGGCTGCACATCAGCGCCAAGCTTTTGAAGCTCGCCAAGACGGTGGTGAACTGAAACGGCCGATCAATGGGCCGCTGACGGGGGATCAATTCGAACTTCAACGCGCTGGCCAAGTTTTAGAGGCGCCGAGTCCAGCAAAACCAGCTTGACCAGCAGCACGCCGGTGTCGGTGGGACGACCGGGATCCTGGGGACGAAGATGCCTGCTGACCACCTGATCAGGGATTTCCTGCACTTTGGCCCGCCATTGACGGCCCGGATAACCTTCGGCCGTTACCGTCGCCATCGAACCCACCTGGACTTGCCCGACATCGAATTCATTGACTTCCGCTTCGATGCGCGTGCGATCTAAATCGGCCACGGAAACGATTGGCGTTTCAAGTTCCGCGACTTGTCCTGGGTCAGCGGAGCGCGCGGTGATGGTGCCGTCGATTGGGCTGACGATTTTGGCTTTGGCCAGCTCGGCTTGCAGCCGATCGATCGTCGCCACAGCGCGCTGACGGTGTGCCTGCGAGTCTTCCAGGCCATGTCGGCAGTCCAGCATCTCCAGGGCCGATGCGGCCTGCACGTTGGCCATCTGATTCACGATCTTCGTGCGAGTTTCAAAATAACGGATATCCGCCTCGGCTTCTGCTTTCTGTGCAACCGCTTCGTCAAGCGCCGCCTGCGTATCGTCGCAGGAGATCTGGGCAATGAGATCGCCTTGATGGACCTTCTGTCCTTCTTGCACATCCAAAGTCAGAATTCGGCCTGCAGTCTCGGACGACAGCGTGACCTGCGCTCCGGGATAGGTCACAACATGCCCTTCGGCGATGACGCGATCGGGTTGCGTGGACATCGAAGATGAGAATTCCTCGCCTGATGCAACTGGCAACAATGGCGCGCTCGCATGAGCTGTGCCCAGCGTATGTACGATCGAAACTATTCCCAGCCCGCCCGCGATCACGGCTCCAATCAACAGGCGATGTCGATGTGTGTTATTCCTTTTCACAGCTGTTAGTCCTTTTCTGCAAGACCTCGTCAATTGACCAGACGTCCATCTCGGATGATCAGGACACGGTCAGCGATTTCGCTGACCTTCTGGTCATGAGTGACAATCAACATCGCCCGGTTTTCCTGCCGGGCCAGGTGCTTAAATAAGTTCAGAATCTGCTGCCCCGTTTGCGAATCGAGATTCGCAGTCGGCTCATCCACCAGAAGAATCGGCGACTGTCCCGCGAGCGCCCGGGCAATCGCCACGCGCTGCTTCTGGCCGCCTGACAAATCACGCGGCAGCGTCATCGTCTTGTCTGCAAGACCGACCTCATAGAGTGCCCGCTCGGCTTCGCGCCGAGCGGTCTCGCCGCGTTGCCCTTTGATGTTCAGGGCATATTCGACGTTTTCCATCGCCGTAAGCGCCGGCAGCAGGTTGTATTGCTGAAATACAAAACCAATTGACTTCCGACGAATCGCGGCGAGACTTCCGCCGGCATCGCAATCGACCTTTTGGTCTTCCACGACCACCGCGCCCGAACTGGCGGTGAGGATGCAACCGAGGATCGAAAGCAGCGTCGTCTTGCCGGAGCCGGACGGCCCTTCAAGCGACACGATCTCGCCACGTTCGATCGAGAGGGAGATCCCCTTCAAGACTGAAAGCGTTCCTGCGCCTTCGTAGAAGTCCTTGGTGACATCCTGTGCCTGCAAAACGCTCACAACCACTCCCTCGGTTCCTTATCCTCGGAACACCATGGCCGGATCGATCTTGGAAACCTTCCGGAAACAGATCAGCGCTGCCGTCAGGCAGAACGCCAGCGTGCCTGCCAACGTCAAAGCCCAAAGATTTCCAATGACCACCAGATTCAAATTGGCCTTGGCCATGACCGGCTTAAGCAGCAGCGTCAGGGCCGCGCCGATCAAGAATCCGCAGATTCCAGCGATGATCGCCTGCTTGGCCAGGATCAGATAAATGCGCCCGTTGCCGCCCCCGATGGCTTTGATCGTTCCAAATTCCTTGATGTGGTCCATCGTGG
>JANWHF010000242.1 GCA_025450555.1 Tepidisphaeraceae bacterium
ATTCGTGCCAGAGCGCGTTGTTCATTCCAAAGCGCACCGCCGGGCTGGGATTGTCCGGCACCGTCTGACCCACATAGGGCACAATCTTCTTATGCTCGGCTTTGGCGTTGGCGGCAGTGGAGCTGAACATCGAGAGCATCGAAGCCAGATAAATCTGGTCGGCGCCCTCCTGCGTCATCGGTTGGCCCGGGGCCAGGAACGGCACGAGAAGATTGTTATTGGCATAAAGAGCCGGCATCGAAATGTCGCCCTGACACACGATGGGCGGAATCGGCTGGCCATTGGCCAGCATGACGGGATTCTCTTTTGTCGAAGAAAGTTCGCCAAACTCCCCGACCGATGCGCCGGGAAAGACGGCATGCACCGGATCAACCAGCACCTCGCGCATCAGTTCCATGTGCAAAGAGCGAACGTACTCATTGAATGTTTCGCGGCTCTTGAACGTGCCGGGCGGATAATGTTCCCGCATCTGTGGCGACTGCGCCTGGGCTTCATAGATACCGTTGTCTGAAGAAGGCAGGCCTTCGTCGTCGTAGAACATGCCCTGAACGGTCAGCCCGGCATTTTTGAATGGCTCAATCGCTTGCCGAACCCAATCCGCGCCGGCCTGTGCATTCGCGAGCGCGAGGCAAGGCCAGCGCCGCTCATGGCCGGGATGGGTCGCGTCTTTGCCGACCACCCACACGCCGCAATCGCGCCAGGCGGTGTTCTCAATGACCGGGCCGGCATTGAGCAGGAAGATCGGCTGATGGGCCTCGCTGATCGTGCGCGCCAGCGCCAGCGCGCCGCTGCCGCCCGGCACGAGCACCGTTGGCGCGACGCCGCGCCTGGCCAGTTCGTCAATCGTCTTTCGTAAGGATCCGCTCTGCCGGGCCCAGATCGACTGAGCCTCGGTCGGCATCGGCAAATCCCAGATCAGCAGCGGCATCCTGTCGCCCAGCGAATGCTGCATCGGCTTAACGACCATGAAGAACGAAGGCAGGTCGTAACGAACGGCCATGGCGCGCTGGGTGGTCGGCGTTGGTGAGATGCCGCCTCGAGTTTGGAGCGATTGCGCCAGGAGGAGGAAAAGGATCGCCGCGGCAATCCAGCATGTATTGCGAAGGTGGATCATACCACTCCGTAAGAATAATATCCGTCGCCAGTGTGATAAACCGCGAATGAGCTAATGGCAAAGAACGCTCGCAAATCTAATGTTGTTGTCAGGCGTCAAGATCAATACGCCGCGATTTTAGCGGAGGTGGTGGAATTACTCGAATCCGCACGTCGCACTTCTGCCCGTGCCGTCAATGCTGTAATGACTGTCGCCTATTGGCAGGTGGGCCGACGGATCGTGGAAAGCGAGCAAGGCGGAGCCAGCCGTGCGGGGTATGGCGAACGTTTGCTTGAACGCCTTTCCGAAGACCTGACCAAGCGGTTTGATCGCGGCTTTTCGACTGACAATCTTGAGCTGATGCGGCGGTTCTATCTCGCATATGAAGCCGGCCAGATTTCCGAGACGGCGTCTCGGAAATTCAGGTCGATGATTTCCGAGACGCCGTCCATCGGGCGCCAACGTCGCTTGCGTGTCGGCGACACGTGGTATCGTATTGATCTGCTGCTATTTCATCGCCGTCTACGCTGCCTGGTTCTGATCGACTTGAAGACCGGCAAATTCACCCACGGCGATGCCGGTCAAATGCATCTGTATTGCAATTACGCCAAAGAACATTGGACCCATCCCGACGAGAATCCGCCGGTCGGGCTGATTCTCTGCACCGATCGCAATGATGCGGTCGCCCGCTATTCTCTCGAAGGCCTGCCCAACAAGATTATGGTCGCGCGATACAAGACCGCACTGCCCGATGAAAAGCTGATTGCCGAGGAATTGGAAAGGAATCGAAAGCTGCTGGAATCGCGCCGCCTTCGATCCCGTAGGCCGCGGTAATGCCAAACCATCAACGCAACGGCTGATTTACTTCGGCTCACATCGCACGAGTTGGGAGGAATTTCTAAAAACGTGTTTTCTACTAATTAAACTTGCAATCGCGACATCAGATTTGTTAGGACGATGTACGATAAATTTCTTGCTTTTTGATTTGCGGTTCGCTATCAGTGGTAGGCGTATTCGTAAAGCTAAACGCGGGTGATGACGGAAGCATCGAACCGCCGGTTGCCAGGGAGTGGCCAACATGACATGCGTCGGCGTATTGCGCAGTCCAGCGGCCGCCCGACGCGAAATGAGACTCTCCCATGGAAGCCCTTGGACCCAAAATTCGTAAGTATCGGCGTCGGCTGGGGCTGACGCTCGATGAACTGGCTGGCCGAACCAGCATTTCCAAGCCTTACCTGTCGCTGATCGAGACGGGCCGGGTGACCAATCCCCCCAGCGATGAAAAGCTCCGCCGGCTCGAACAGGCGCTGGCGTTTACACCTGGCGAACTGGTGACGCAGGCTCACATTCAGCGCACGCCCCGCGACATTCAGGCCATGCTGCAAAAATTAATGGCCGGAAAACAGGCGCTGGGTGACCAGCCAACCGCCAGCTCGGCAGCTAAAACGGATGGCGTCAAGACAAAAGGACCGCTAACAGCCGCCGCGCAGCCGGCCACTTCGCCTTCCACAACCCCCCTGCCGCTGGACTTGGACGCGGCATACATGAGTGGTGTGCTTCAGGAATTGGTGGACAAATCGGTCGGCAATGTCGAGCGCGTCACGGCCAATGCGGTGCCGGTGATCAATCGCGTGTCGGCGGGATATCCGCGCGATTTTTCCGATCTGGGCTATCCGCCTCGCGTGGCGGACGATTACGTGAGCTGCCCGGACGTGAATGACCGCGACGCCTTTGCGGCCCGCGTGCATGGCGACAGCATGGTTCCCAAGTATCACCAGGGCGACATCGTAATCTTCTCCCCCGCCGCCAGCCCGCGGGAGGGCGATGATTGCTTCGTGCGCTTCGCCGATGGAAACACCACCTTTAAGCGGGTCTTCTTTGAATCGGATGGGGGGAAATCGGTCCTGCGCCTTCAGCCGCGCAATGAAAAGTATCGCCCGCAGACGGTGCCTTCGGAAAATGTGGCGGGGCTTTATCGCGCGATTTACCGGTATCAGCGCGTGGATGAAGAATAATCGATTCAGCGATTCGACGTTCGCGATTGGTTGCCGGTCACCATCTTCACTTGATGCCGCCGGCTTGAATTTGCCCCTGAAACTGGCTGTCATTTCTGAATGGAGTGCCTTCCACTTGCTCAACGATCAATTGGCAAATCGGCGCCGAGGGATACAGCATGATGGGAATTGGACCCAAGTTGATTAATTCCAGCGTGATAGTCCCGCGAAATCCGGCATGTATCGTCGGAGCCGTGAAATGTACGAGCAATCCACACCGAGCGTAGGAGCTCCTTCCTTCAACTCTTGCAGCCAAACAGGGGGCGCCCTCGATGATCGGCAATTCTATCCTCTCGAGTGTCTTGCCAAGCACAAGCTTCTGTGGTGCCAGGGAAAAAGGCTGGTCGTCGGTAATCGTCCTGCTTACTGAATTAGGGCCGAAAAGATCGGCAAATGATCCACGACGCAAGTCAATATTGACCGGTAAGCCTTCTTTGAACCAGGCAATCTCATTTCCGAGACGAAGATCGACGGCACTTGTCTGATACGGACAGTTACCATCACTTGCGTCGATCTTCTGTCGCGGGCGCGGCTCCGGCTCAATAACGAGCCATTTATTGTCCAGCGCCTTCTGCAAACTCAGATTTGATAGAATCATTAGGAAATAAGATCCGCTTCATTAACGGCAATTATCATTTGGTTTTCAGTGGGCAATACCGCCCATGCATTGCTGCCTTCATGAAAGACCCGTACTTTCACCCTACCTTCTCCATCCACCGAACCTTCAACCAATTCTTTCGGAACAAACACTGAGGTTGAATTGGAATGAGGCGGCGCATACTGTACCGCCAACTCGTCGCTGAACATGCCCTTGAATATACGACAGCGGAGCCACCGTTCGGCCAAATCTTGTCGACTCAGAGTGCTTTCAGAATTGATCAAAGGCATCAATAACTCCATTTTACTTCACTACCGATGAACGCTCGCGAAGCTTATCGCGCGAACAAAGAAGTCGCAAAGCCAAGTCCCATTTATAACCAATTCTATGTTCAATCATGTCAGAAAGGCTGCTAAAGCGGTTTGACCGCACTGACCGTGCGCGTAACGAGCAACATGTTACGCCCAAAGCCCATTTCTCCATGAAAGATCATGCGCTGGGCCTTACAATGTTACCGATGCTCCAAAAGCCATCCCATCACCGCGAATCGGGGCTGGGCGTGCGCATTGAGGGCGTCCGCCGGCAGTTCGAAAACGGGGTGGTGGCGCTTGATGGAATTGATCTGAATGTTGCCTCGGGAGAATTCCTGGCGATTCTCGGCCCCTCGGGTTGCGGCAAATCGACTTTGCTCCGCCTGATCGCGGGACTCGACAAGCCTCAGGGCGGCAACGTCTTTACCATGGAAGCCTCTCACGGGAGGGCCGATCGGCATGGGCTGGGAACGCGCGCGGATATCGCCTACGTTTTTCAAGATGCACATCTGCTGCCCTGGCGGAATGTGCTGGCCAATGTCGCGCTCCCGCTGGAGCTGATGGGCATCGAGCGGAAAGTTCGCGAAGAGTCGGCTCTTCGGGCCATCGAACAGGTGGGGTTAGGTGATGCAGCCGACCGGTATCCCAACCAACTTTCTGGCGGTATGCGGATGCGCGCTTCATTGGCTCGCGCGCTCGTCACCGAACCTCGCCTGCTGCTGATGGACGAGCCTTTCGCCGCCCTCGATGAAATTACTCGCCAGCGGCTGGACGACCAGCTTCGCGCGCTGTGGGCCGCGCTGAACATGACGGTCATTTTCGTGACGCATTCAACGATCGAAGCGGCGTTTCTCGCGCAGCGGGCGATCGTGCTGTCGTCGCGCCCGGCGCGGATCGTGGAAGATTACACCCTCAATCTGCCGGCCGAGCGAACTGGCTCAATCCGCTCATCGCCAGCTTTCGCACGGGAAACGCGCGTGCTTTATCAGGCACTGGAGCGAAACGAAGTATGAAGCACCGCCCGACGACATTCCTGGCAACTGTCCTGCCGCCGGCCGTGGCGCTGATCGTTGTGCTCGCGGCAATAGAAGCCTGGGCGCGATGGACCCATCAGCCGGCCTATCTGGTCCCGCGGCCATCGACGATCTTTCTGGCTTTGGGGCCGGGCGGATCCGCATTGTGGAACGCGCTGCTTTGGACCGCGGTTGCCTCGCTGGCAGGATTTGCTGTAAGTACAATCTTTGGAATTTTTGCAGCGATTCTGCTGGCTGGCTCCAAATGGGTCCGTCGGGCGGTTTATCCATACACATTGTTCTTCCAGACGGTGCCGATCGTGGCCATCGCGCCGCTGCTGGTGTTCTGGATGGGCGTCGGGATCGTTCCGGTGGCGACCTGCGCGTTTGTCGTGTCGGTCTTCCCGGTGATCGCCAACACGCTCAGCGGGCTGGTTTCCACCGAACCGGCCTTAGTCGATCTTTTTCGTCTGTACGGCGCTTCCCGATTTGCCAGTCTCTGGAAGCTGCGCCTGCCGGCGGCGCTGCCCAATATCTTCACCGGCCTGCGCATCGCGGCAGGACTTGCGGTCATCGGTGCGGTCGTTGCGGAATTTCTGGTCGGGACGCTGGGCGAACATGAGGGGCTGGGTGTCCGCATCGTGGAAAATACGAAATACGCTTATCCCGATCGCGTTTTTGCCGCCGTTTTGCTTGCCTCATTTTTGGGATTGGCGATGTTCGCCGCCATCAATTTCATCGCATTTTTCTCGCTGCGGCGCTGGCACGCATCGCAATAAAAATTCACGGCAAATCTTTTTATTCGCAATGAAAAGTATTCGCCTGTAAGATTCCGCCCTCGGGATTTGGAGGACGCTATGCGCCGCTCTTTGGCGAGTTGGAGCCTGGGTCTGTTTGTCCTTGGGCTGATGATGATTGCGGGTTGCGATCGGCATCAATCGACGCCGAGCAAGACGCCATCGTCGATCCGCATCATGCTGGATTGGAAACCGGAGCCGGAGTTTGGCGGTTTCTATGAGGCGGAAATCTCCGGTGAGTTCTCACGGCGCAAGCTGGATGTCGAATTGAAAAGCGCCGGTGAAGGCGCGCCGACCTGGCAGCTCGTCGCCAATGGGCAAGCCGATTATGCGACGACTGCCGCCGATCAGGTCATCATCGCCCAGCAGCGCGGGGCTGATGTGGTGGCGCTTTTTGCCGTCTACCAGACCTTCCCGCAGGGGATCATGGTTCACGCGGCCCGCAATTTCAAAAGCATCGAAGATATTTTTACCCATCCGGGCGTGCTCGCCGCCGAGGACAATGCCTGGCTGAAATATCTGCTCAACAAATATCCCTCACCCGCGGTGCAGATCACCGGTTACAGCGGCGGCGTCGCGACTTTTCTGGCAAAGCCCGATTATTCGCAGCAATGCTTTATCACCAG
>JANWHF010000243.1 GCA_025450555.1 Tepidisphaeraceae bacterium
CCGCCAGCCAAGGCACCAACCGATGCCTGATCGATGGCCGCATAACCAACCATCTGGCCATGGGCGTATACGATTCCGCGGCCAAAGGCGCCACCAATCACGAAGCCGCCTTTGCCGACATCAGGAAACACAATGTAGGCATAGGCATTGTTGACGACATTCGTCAGCCCAGGATCGCGGGCTTCCATCGACTTGAGAGTCGCTTTCGCATTGTCGCGAAGCGCCTCGCGCTGGTCCTGGCTCTTGGGCTCCGTGCTGCATGCAGTCGCGCAAGCCACGAGGCCGACGGCCAGAAGAGAAAGCAATACGTTACGCATTGGAGGACCTCCACTAAAAATGTCATTGAGCGGAAACCGCGTTGTGGTTCCGCGAAGCGACCACCCGGGCCGCCTACAGGTCAATTTCCCTGCCTTGCCCCAAGTCCTCCGCGACCGTCGCGAAGAGGCTCGGCATGCCTGAGAAGGGTTCGCAAAGCCCATGCCGCCTCTGCTGGTTCTTGCTGTATCCACAGGTGGATTCAGCTTTCACGACCAATGAGTGTGAAAATTTGCTGTTTTTTGTGCATTGGCGACCTTGGTCGTATACCGTAGGCTCTCGTTGACGAGATGCGAATCGGAGCGTTGGAGGGCAAGCAGCCTCTGCTGCGCGATGTTCTGGTGGCACCGGAGGCTGTATATGCCCCCGCTACCGATTCAGCCGCGACATGTCGGCCGTTGATCTGACGCAAATCGCACGACTCTTTGCAGGACCAACTCAAATGACACCCTCCACCGCGCAGGATTGGCTCAATTCCACTGTCGAGACAGGACATTTGCCGATTACAGGGATTCCAGATGCGCCAGCGTTCGATACTCAAGTGGCAGCGCCAGTGGGGCAGCTCCTTGACGTCCACGGCGTGCTCCGCGACGTGCTGCAGGACAATCAGGCGAAGGCGCGCTCTCGAAGAATTGAGCTGTCGATGCGACTTCTGGCGCGCAACCACTACATTCACGGCGACCCGCAGCGGCTTCGACAGATGCTGCAACAACTGGTCTGCGGGGCGATTGCGTCTACACACGCAGGCGGTCATCTCACCTTCCGATCGACGCGGCCGGCGGATTGTGCGCTCCGTCTGGAGGTGGAGGAGCGATCGCCCTGGATGCGGAGCCGAAACCCGCGAACGGCGAATCAGTCGTCGCGACATCACGCGTAATGGGTATTTCAGTCAGCGGAGAGCCAGGGCTATGGACGAGCAACTAAGACGGATACTTCGCCACGACTTGCGCGGCAAATGGAATGCGCTGCGCCTCTGTCTTACCGCTGTCGAAGTTTGCGACACTGCCGCGGAGCAGGCCGAAATGCTTCAGATGCTTGCTCACTCGGCAGAAGAGATCGACGGCGTAGTCCAGCAAATCATGACGCTGCCTGAATCGGTTCAGGCTTGAATTCGATCTTTCATAACGACGTAAACAAACCCACGAAGGCTGCCGGGATGGACAACCTTCGTGGGGTTCATTTCTACGTCAGGTCGATCGGGCGATTACCAGGCCTGACCGGTTTCGGCGAAGCTGTATTCAGGAAGCTTTTCCGAAAAGCTCTTGTCGCTCGCGACCACCCGCCGGCCGTTTTCGTCGGACACAATGGCAACAGGCGTGGCCGTGAAGAAGGCGGCGCTCTTCTGCGCCAGCTTCTCAAGGCTGTCATTCTGACTGTAGCTGAAGTTGAAGCGGAACTTATTGATCGCCAACTGATTGGCAGGCGCTTCGCCGAACGTGAAGTAAACTTTATCGGCGTTAGTCACTCCAGTCACCAGGAAGAAGCGCGCCTCGGGACTCTGCTCGCGAACCTGCTGCATCTTCTTGATCATCTCCGGATGCGCAATGGCAAACGTCGCCGGCGACTTAATGCTGCGCTGCCAGGTCTTCTCCACATGCAGGTCCGTCTGCGCCTGCACCGCCTGCGTCACTTCTTCGCGAGTGGCTTCAGGCACCTTATTCGAGAAGGACAGCTCAAAAGGCGCGTTGAATGATTGCGCCTCTCCATCGCCAGGGCGTCCAAAGCGCGTTTCGGTGGGGCTGACCGAAACATTCATCACGCGCCAGGCGGTCTTGCTGTTGGGATCCATCGCAATCAGATCGCCAAGCTGATACTGGGGCGTGTTGATATGACCGGCATCCGCCTCGTACGCATCCAGCGGAGCATTCCTGGCGGCAACGCCCACCTGAGTGGTCGAGCAGCCGGTCAGTAACATCAGCACACCGAAGGCGCAGGCCACTTTCAATGTCTTTCGCATGGTCTTCCTCCATTGATTAAGAGCACATTTCGCAACCCCGACTGACCAGGCAAGACACGGCCTCTGCTCGGCCTGCGGCGGATGCGGGTTTTGGGCCAACATTGCCCCCATCGGCAGGCTTTGGTGCATGCTCCAGCCGTGGCGCTATTCCGGCTATCGCAACCGCATCGCAATTTTTATTGGCATTATCCCCGCTGGCGGGGTCGAAACTGCCGGTCTCGCGGCTATAGAATTTTTCGTGCCATGCGGACGCAACCTTATCGTTTGCAGCGATCGGTGACATACATGCCGCTTGGCGGGGATGTGCCGACCCGATATAAGCCGCACAAGTTTAGAGGTAATCGGGCCTCCCCATCAATAAGGGATGCCTGTATAAGCTAATCGCGCCACGATGCCAGCACTCACGCCGGCTCGATTGCGGAGGTTGACACCTGTGATTGGAAAGCCCGCCTCTTCACCGGCAATTCGAGCAGCCGACCCTGTCGATACGCTGCGCTTCATGTTCGGCGTCGGCATCGAGTGCTCCTGCCCGAAGGTCGAAGCCGGGCGCGTCGACCAGCTTCGCGACACCGGCCACTATGAGCTGTGGCAGACCGACCTGAAGCTCGTGCGCGAACTGGGCCTCCGCTACCTTCGCTACGGCCCCCCGATCTATAAAATTTTCCGCGGCAAGGATGATTACGACTGGAGCTGGCTCGATCCGGTCATGCATGAAATGCGCCGACTGGGCATCGTGCCGATCATTGACCTGCTGCACTTTGGCCTGCCGGACTGGCTGGGCGATTTTCAAAATCCGCAGTGGCCTGACTATTTCGCGGAATATGCTTATCGATTTGCCGAGCGATATCCGTGGGTGCGCTACTTCACGCCCGTCAATGAAATTTATGTGACGGCGCTCTTTTCGTCGGCCTTCGGCTGGTGGAACGAGCGGCTCAAGAGCGACGTCGGCTTTGTCACCAACATCAAGCATTGCTGCCGGGCTTCGCTGCTGGCGATGCGAAGAATCCTCGACCTTCGGCCCGATGCCATCTTCGTCTTCAGCGAAAGCACCGAATACGTCCATCCCGGCAGCCCCGATACCGTCGCGCCGGCCCACTTCATGAACGAGCGGCGGTTTCTTTCACTCGACCTGCTGTTCAGCAATGACGTAACCGCCACGATTTACCGCTATCTCCTGGCCAATGGCATGAGCCAGGAGGAATATCTGTGGTTCATGGGGCAGCGCGATCTCCGCACGCACTGCATCATGGGAACCGATTATTACATTACCAACGAACACATTCTCAAGCCCGATGGGCGCTCGATCGGAGCGGGGGATGTGTATGGCTATTACGTCATCACCCGCCAGTATTATGACCGTTACCGCCTGCCGGTCATGCACACCGAAACCAACCGCACCGCCAAGTACGCGGTGGAATGGCTCTGGAAAGAATGGATGAACCTCCTTCGCCTGCGCGAAGATGGGGTCCCAATCATCGGCTTCACCTGGTTCGGATTGCTCGATATGAAGGACTGGGATACAGCGCTCACACAAATCCGCGGCACCGTGAATACGGTCGGGCTTTACAGCCTTGGCCGAAAACCCCGCAAAGTTGCCAAGGAATATCGGAAACTGGTCGAGCAATACAGCCATCTCCCCATCAGCAGCACGAAGTTCCCAATTTTGACCGCGTGATCGCGGCTCCTAACTGGAGGGCATTGCTCCTGCAACGCCGCAGCGCCGTGGGATTTAAAGAGCCGCGCACGAAGTAAGCGGATTGGTCGCGCGCGGCGCGGTGAGTGCAGAGCGCTCCTCACGATCGGATGTTTACGCTGCAGGTTCCGCGTCGTTCAATTCGGGAAGCAGCAAAGCGACAAACATCGCGGGAATGAACAGGAAGCTGGTCATCAACAGCGCTTCCCGGAAATCGCCCGGCCGGCCACCCGCCGGAACATAGTGCAGGAAGTAAACGGTGCCGACTGCAGCAGCGACTCGGCCAATGTTGTAGCTGAAGCCGGCCCCGGTGGTGCGCAGCAGTGTCGGAAAGAGGGGCGGCAGATACATGGTGAACAATCCAAATACGCCGGAGAAAAATCCCACTGCGCCCATCCAGCCGAGCAGCTCGACGTGCGGGTGCGGCACGCGATAAGCGCCATACATCGCCAGGAAAAATCCCGCGTTCATCACCGCAATCGCCTTGCGATAACCCATCACCTTCGCCAGGGCAGCGGCAAAGTAATTTCCAAGAATCGAAATTCCGATCGTCGCAAAGAAGCCGATGCTCACCAGCCGATCGATTTGGCCCTTGTCCCAACCCGCCAGGTCCGGCAGATGGCGAAGATGCTGCGTGCTCCAGAACATGAAGGCCCACCAGGCCGTCAGCGAGCAGGCGCAGACGATGATCGTCAAGACCGTAATTCGACGGACGCTTCCGCGGAACAAGTCGGCAATGCCGCCTTGTTTGGCGGGACCTTCACCGCTTTCCTCCGCGCGGCTTTTCGCTGCAACCCACTCGCCCGGCTCAGGAACCGATCGTCGGATCCAGAAGACCAGCAGCGCCGGAGCGATGCCGACGAGAAAGACAAAGCGCTCGAAATGCGGCCCGATGACCCAGCTCAAGATGAACACCGCCGCGCAGGCGATCAGCACGCCGATGTTCACGCCAGTCTGCAACGTTGCAGCGGCCCATGGTCGCCACTTGGCCGGCCAGGTTTCCGATAATAAGGAACTTCCGACGGCCCACTCACCTCCAATTCCCAGCGCCGAGAGAAACCGGAAAATCAGAAGCTGCCACCAAGTCCCGGCAAAAAATGAAAGGCCGGTGAACAGGGCATAAGTGAAAACCGTCAGCGACAGCGTTCGGCTGCGTCCCAGCAGATCACCCAGCCGCCCAAAAAAACCGCCGCCTAAAGCCCATCCCAGCAGAAATGCCGCGTTGATCCAGGCGCTGCGTTCGCTGACTTTCGGGTCGGTCGTCTGGGCATGCATCAGGGCCGCGACAAAGGGCGTGGCGACCAGCGTATAAAGATGCATGTCCAGCCCGTCGAACATCCATCCCATCCACGCCGCCGCCGCCGATTTCCATTGGGCCGGGGAAATCTGCGACCAGCGCGGCTCCTCCGCGACGCGCGCTCCAGGAGCCGCGTTCGATGCTGACGGTTGATCGGTAATCGATGACATCTAAACTCGATTCTCCGGCTGATCGCGTTCAACTGCAAATCCGCGCGCCGACGATTTTTTCGTCGCGGCCAAGTGCGCCATGCAACATAATGCAACAAAATGCAACATATTTGGCATTTTGCCGGATGTTGCACCTGTCCTGAGCACCGTCGAAGGGCCCCTCGACGTTGCTCGGGACAGGTTGCCCAAAGAGCCGCTTGTAGCACACCCGCCCCGGCTGTGAGTTCCTACAAATGCAGTCTCCAGTCTCTGGTTTCGAGTTTCCAGAACGGCTTGTCTCCAAAATGTCACAAAGGGAAGCGCTTTTCACGAAAACGAGTGACATTCGACCGCAATTCCAGATCTAACCCATTCCAAAGTATCAGCTTACGAATCCGCCGCGCGATGTCACACCTGTGACATTTGGTGACATTCGTCTGCGTTTTTCCAGTTTCAAGTTTCTAGTCTCTGACCCCTGGAATGCGGCGTCGCTCCAGCGACGCAATACAACTTAAAGTCGCGTAATCGCGTCCTGTGCCGGTTAGCCGCATGCGCTTGCGCTGCGCGTTCGGGTTCGCCCATTCGACAACGCTCAGGGCAGGCGCGCGACACTTGCGCGCCGCGCGCCATGCTTAGGAGACTCATCAAGCGCAATTCGTTGCCCATGCAAGGTTTGCATTCCTGCTTCGCGCGCGGCGCGCGAGGCCCGCGCCACACCAGCGCCGCGCAACGATTGTCAAGATAATTTTCATATTTATAAACATACATATGTTCTTCCCGCCTCCTGTTCTCCAGGGAGCCGCGCATGACAGTAAGTGGTTTGAAGGAAACTTCCTCGATTCCGCGTTCATGACGTTTCCTTTTCTCGACCATACGACATACCATACAATATATAAACGGCAAAGTGAGGTCATTATTTCGCTTTTTTCCAGTTTTCCAGAGTTTTCTCGCCGGGTTGGGGCACCTGGCGTAAAGGGTGGCCGGGGCGGGGGTAAGCCGATTTGTTGGGAAATAGTGAATAGTGAATTCCGAATTGAGAACTGAATTCACTATTCACTATTCTCAATTCTCAATTCTCTTCGACCGGGCGGCTCAAGCGATGAGGATGCGAGGAGCCGGTTGTTGAAATTGTGGCCAGGGACCAACGGGAAAAGGCGGGGAAGCCGGGGTAGGGCGGAAGTGATGCCAAATATGATTTGTCTGGACCGGTTCTCTGCGGTA
>JANWHF010000244.1 GCA_025450555.1 Tepidisphaeraceae bacterium
GTCGGGGCTGCCGCCTGAATAATGGAGTCGGCTGCCGTCGTTGCCTTTTGAAGCGCATCCCGTTTGATTCCGTTCTGATATTGCCCGAACCCCCAGCCCGCAGCGCTCGACAGCGGTGTGCTCAGCGCTGCAAGAGCCGCTCCGGCAGGCTGACCCGCGGCCGTGGCCACGGTAGCAATAGCGCTCATGCCTTTGCCAAAGGCAGACTGCACATCGGCTTCGGCGTCTGCCTTTTCCAACGCGTCAAGCGCGGCGGCATAATCCTTGATGCCGTTCACGAACGCTACCGATTTGGGGATGACGCTGCTATAGGAGATCTGTGAGAAGTCGGTAGCGCCTTTCTTCTTGAACACGAGAACACAATTCTTTGAATCCATGCCGCAGCTTTGGTCTTGCGCACCAATGCGCCCACTGCGCATCGCCTCTTTCTCGCGGATTTCCGTCAGCCCTGCCGCCGCAGCCGTGTCCAGCGCACCGATCGCCGTGGATGCATTATCGGATGCGGTGGCGAAGGCTGTGATCGGCTTTTGAAACTGGCTTGTGTCCGCGCAGGCGCCGAGGCTTAGCGAGACTGCAAGGCTCAGGATGATGCGACGCATGGTGCTTCTCCGTTGAGCGTTCAGGGATTTCCGAAGTAGCGCTTGTAGGGAACCCGCCAATCGGTGCGGATTTCCTTGCGCGCTTCGGCCAGCGAAATATTGCCGGCGCAGACTTCCTTGTGCAGACGATTTTCCACACGGTCTTTGCGGACCGCATTCCACGGTGTCGTGCCATAGGGCTCGGGCCAAAGATTTTTGACCTCGTCGGCGCCGCCCAGTTCGCGCGAAATCAGATGATCGATCTCGCAGCGGCGGCCGCTTTTGTCGCGCACACATGCCGGATCGTTGTTGCCGGAGAGGCCATAGGATTGAAACACCTGCGCCTTCATGGCCGTGGAGACATGGCGCGCGTCCGTGCCCCATTTGGTTTTGCAGATCGTGGCTTCGGACAAGCCCGCGCGGACGGCACCCGGGGTCAAAGCGGGATCGGGCAATATGAGGTCGCGGGCAAATGCGCTTCCCATTGCGAAGAGCATGATTGCGCCTGCGCAGGCCGCAAAGATTCGCATAACTTCTCTCCAGACAGCTTCAACTATCTTGTGAAGAACCTGTTTCGACTGTGAATTGGATAGGTCATTGAATGCTTAGCTCTTCCGATTTTTTGCGAGCCAAGCTTGCGCATTCGCAAGACCTTCGCCGTCTTCTTTATGGAAATTCCGTCCGCTGATCAGAGCCAATGTCTGAAGCGATTGACGCCGCTGATCCGGCGAAAGGTTGGGCGCTCTGATCCAGTCCTCCAGGCCTAAGGCCGCATAGCGCTTGGCGCGCATGATGAACTTCGCGGCCGCGTCTTTCGCCTGCACAGTCTCCTGGTCGGACAGTTTGTCTGGCTCTGCCAACGATACCGGGAACCCCGTTGGCTCCCCGAGGGCCCATTCTAGAACAGTTTGAAATCCCGATTTGAGAGCTTCGGCAATACGCGCCAGCGCCGCCATATAGATGGGCACATTGCGGAAAGCTTCGCCTTCAAGATATCCCGCGAGCTTTTGAAGCGCAGCCTGATGCGAGGTCACTGCTCCGAAGGCCTCTTCTTCCTTGTGGGGATCTGGCGGATTGAGATCGCCAGCGGAGAGCTCGATGCGCGAGAGCGGAACGATGCGCGGAGCAGGTTCCTTGAGGACGACGCCGATACTTGTCGCGTTCGCCGTGCGCCGACCCAACGGCCCCAGTTTCCATTTATCGGTCAGATAGCGCAACACGCTGGTATGATCGAATTGTGTGTGCTCTACGCCCGCGCTCACCCAAGGCGAAATAAGTAGCGCCGGAACTCGAACGCCCAGGCGGTCGAAGCTGTACTCCTTCGGATTTGCATCGTCAGGCGGCACCGCGGGCGGCGGCTCGACATGGTCGTAGAAGCCGCCATGCTCGTCATACATAACAATGAAAAGCGTTGAGTGCCAAAGCGCCTCGTTGGCGCGCAAGGCATTGTAGAGGTCGGCAATAAGTTTCTCCGCGCGCATGATGTCGTGCGGAGGATGGGCGTCGTTCTGGCCATACCCCATGAACTGCGGTTCGATCAGGCAATATTGTGGAAAGTTGCTTTCTATACCGGCTGCATCCCGAAAAAACTGATCGATGTAGAAATAGCGCGCCACGTTGTGTGGCTGGCGCTGATGCGCGAACACGGTGGTTTGCGGAATGTCGTGGAAATAGACTTTCCAGTGAACCGCGGCGTCGTTCAGCCGGTCGAAAAGCGTATTCTGCGTCTGCTGGAAATATCCGGCAAGGTCGGCCTTGTGTGTGCCATCGTCCGGCATGTTGACGCGTCCATTGGAAGTGCCGCTCAGCGCAAAAAAGCGGTTCGGCCAAGTCGGTCCAGGCAGCGACGAAAACCAGCGGTCGCAGATCGCGAAATTGCGTGCGAGCGGGTGCAGCGCCGGCAGAAAATCGAGCGGATAATATCCCATGATGTATCCGCGTGCGGTATCGGTGCTGTCGGGATAGGCCTCTGAGAAGTCGCGCACGAAGCCTGCATTGTGGTCTGCGAGCTGCTTTGCGACGTGATCGACCTCGTGATGCGGATCCCATTTGAGCATCTGCCGCTCGGTCATCGGCGTTTGCGCAAATACTGTGCCGCGGGCGTCGGCATTGCTGCGCGGATTGTTGGGATCTACGCCGTCAAGCTGGGGGTAGACCGCCTGGAGACATCCCAGCATCTGGTCGAACGAGCGGTTCTCCAAGATGAGATGAACGACGTGACGGATTGGATCGCGCGCGGCACCGCTCATGGACTATGTCTCGCCTCCCCATGGGTGAGAACCCTATTCCTTCCCAACCTCGCCGATCACCGGCCGCCAAATTCAACCCACAGAAGTTTATTCTGTACACAGTCAAGAATTCTGCGACGAAGTAGAGAGGATAGTCGATAGCGCCAATATATTGCGCCAGTGCAAGGATTTGCAATCCAATCTCTTGCAAAATCGCAGTCATATTAAGCGGTCTTTTAGAACGTCTCAAGACGCTGTAGAGTTCGGTCTGCCATGTCTCTCTGACGAGACCAGGCCGGGGCGTTTCTTCTCGAGTGAATAGCAGAGCGAGCCGGACTCCGTCCGGCGGCTCGAATGTTTGCGCACGGCGCGGTGCCAGAGCGGCCGCGCAATGGGGAGACAGCTGTTGGGCGCTTGGCATTTCATCGACGACGGCAGTGCTGAGCCTTGTCGGCCCGATGGATGGTGCCCACTCGAAAATCCCTCTGGTCTTGCAAAATTCCGGCGAGAGCATCGCAACGCACGCACGGAAATATGCAAAGGCGATCAGGTCACTGCTTGAGGGGGATGGCGATGACATCGGTTTCGGATATTGCTGAAAACAAACCAGATAGCGCCGGGGCAACCATCGTCTCGGTGTATGCCAAGCGACCACCCATCTACGCGGTATATCAGACGCAGGATCGGCTCCTGGTCCAGTTCTCGGATGATCCCAGCGTGGAGGCGACACAACGCTCGGTGCTTGCCAAGCTCAATCCCTTGCGCAACGACATCAACGGTCTCATCGATGGCTGGCACAAGCGCTGGAGCAAGAACTTGCGCGCCCGGGCCAAGCGATACGAGAGGCGGGTCGCGGACGCTCTGATCGAGGCGCTGGAAGATGATAGTGACGGTGCGCGTGCCCTGCTCCAGGAAACCAAGGATCAGATCGTGGGAGAGCGAACCTCTTGGGCGCGGTTTTTATATTTGATCATCGCCTCCGGCGTGTGCGTGTTGTCGATCGCTTTGCTCGCGCCGGTCACGCCCGATGCCGCAGCCATCAAGCCGCCCACACCCGCCGCTCTCTTGCTCCTGGGAGCGGCCTCGGGCGCGGTTGGCGCCTTTTTCTCGATCGCTATCGCGATTCACTCAAGAACCATCCTCACTGACCTCTATTTCTGGAATAACTCCGCCGACGCCGTGCTCAGAATCGTCATTGGCGAAATTGCCGGTGCGCTTTTGATTGCACTGCTCCTATCAAAGGCCGTGACCCTCAGCCTCGGCGCAGGATCCATCGCAGCGGATGGCAAAAGCTGGCTCCCGCTCGT
Source organism: Tepidisphaeraceae bacterium (assembly GCA_025450555.1). Classification (GTDB taxonomy): domain Bacteria; phylum Planctomycetota; class Phycisphaerae; order Tepidisphaerales; family Tepidisphaeraceae; genus JANWHF01. The sequence goes on from JANWHF010000244.1 coordinate 4,114, forward strand.
CCTGGCGGGATTTGTTGCGGGATTTTCGGAGCGGCTAATACCGGATCTTCTCAACAAGGCGGCCGCTGCCGGAACGCCTGCCACCGCAGCCTCGTCTTCGCCGCGTTCTGGAAAGCCGGATGACTCCGCGCAGGCATCGGCCAGTCAACCGATCAGCGCGGATGCGACAGAGGACACTTGTCTTTCGGCAACCGGGATCGGTTCAGACGAGGCAACCCATGATGCCGATCTGCCCAAGCCCACGTCCTAAGACGCACAAGCGTAGCGATGACCATGCCGGTCAAGGGGGGGAGATGACGTATTCACTGACGTGGCTTGCCGATGTGTTGCGCAATGCCAAGCTAAACGTCGCAGAGCAGCCTGGATGGCGAAACCGCGGGCGCGGCGATGTCGGAAAGATCCTCGGCGTCATGTGTCATCACACCGCCGGGCCTCCGAAAGGAAACATGCCGTGCCTGAACGTGGTCACCAATGGCCGTACCGGCGCGGATGCCCTTGCCGGTCCTCTCTCGCAACTCTGTCTGGGCCGAGACGGCACCTTCTATGTCGTGGCCGCCGGGCGCGCGAACCATGCCGGCGCGGGCGTCTGGCAGGAAATACAGACCGGCAATTCCAGCTTCATCGGTATTGAAGCGGAAAATACTGGGCTGGCGGATGATTCTTGGCCGGACGTCCAGATGGATGCCTACCGCCGTGGCGTCGCGGCGATCTTGAAGAAGATCGGTGCGAGCGCGGAGATGTGCTGCGGACACAAGGAATATGCCCTCCCGCCAGGCCGCAAAGACGATCCAAGCTTCGACATGAATGCGTTTCGAAAAGCTGTCGCCGCTATCATGGCCGGAACCGAGAATGAGGTCGGAAAAGATGGTTCGTGAATATACAGATCGGGCAGCTATAGAAAGCGAAGGTTCTGGATGGCCGACACATTCTATTTTGTCCAAAGCGATTCGCCCCAATGGTCCAAATATATTCCGTGGAAAGGTGTTATCTTATAACTCCGTCACATGGGGAGTGCCGGTTGGAATTCCCACGTAACAAGAACGGTGCTTCATGTCCGGTCCAGAAATTATGCAAGAAGCGTTACCGCCGAAAACCCTCGAATATCAGACTGCCGGTGAAAGCGTTTCTGCAGAAATTCCGATAAAAAATGGATTGTCTATTGCGGAGCGCTGGCCTGGAATGGCGGAAGGACCCGATGGTCGAACGCCAGGTTTTTTGGAAATATTGAGGGCGCTTGGGGAAGAACCGGCGCTATTTGAAATATTTCAGCGCGCCGGAAGATTGGGACGTCGTGATGCCGTCCAATTCCTGGCGGAGAGTGGAATTGGCTATGACATCGTTCGGCCTGAAGCGGGCGAGAGCTCGACGTATCCCCAGATGTTCGGACCTGACTGGCTTGTAAAGCTCATCAACTATGCGTGCGGTTTTACCGATACGAACCGAGGCACCGAGGCCGCTTATATTCCCGTCACCCAGATACATCGCCCGGATCTGGCTGGTTGTTCGGTAGAGTTCAAAATCGACACGGCTCGCAGCAGAAGTGGCGCCTTCAAAATCTCAGCGCTCGGGTTTTCCGGCGGAGGTGGGTTCAGCAAGACGATCCAGAATGTCAGCTCCATTTCGACCGACGACGCTCCGCTCGAATTGCAAGTCAAAGCGGCCTTGAAAATCACCACGTATGAAAACAGTTTCGGCGAGAAGATCGTGTCTGTTTCCGTCGACGAAATCTACGATGATACGCGATATGTCGAGATCGCACCTGTCCTCCCAACGGTCGGCATGAATGAACTTCTTCTGCATCGCATGGCTCGGGCAGTCTCCGCGCCCGCCAGCGCTAAGAACTTTACAGAAGGGGAGACCATCAAGTTCGGCAGTACACATCAATTTTCCCGGGGGTTCGATTTGGAACTGCCGTTTCTGGAAAAAATGTCGATATCTCTTCTGGCAAAGAGCGAGGTCATTACAAGCGTTGAACACATTTATTCCCTGGTGCCGGGCTATCGCTATGCCTTCTGGCCCGTACAGACCGCGTCCCACATTGTCGTCGCGCTTTATGAGAAGCTCTGAGCTTTCGATATGGTGACGGCGCGGCGCTCGCGGGGCGAAAGCCTCTTGCGGCCGATGGTGTAACGGGCAGGCGGGGATTTCGCCTAGGTGGCCATGCTCGCGCGATACCACAGGCGTCCGGTCCGGCGAAACCTTGCCCATCGCAAAGCCGTGGCGGCAGGCATTGGCTTTCACCGAAGCCCGCATGATCAAGAAGAAGGGACCGGCCATGGCCGGTCCCGAGAGTCAGGTTGCATTGAGGGCTCGCAGCCCCATTGGCAGCCAGCCGCTATTGGCGAGAAGGTCTTGCGCCCTTTTTGCCAGTTCGGATTTTTTGAGATCGGCGAGGCGGCGCGCCGCCTCTTCACCGCGCACTTGCCCCACAGCCTCGATAACATCCGACTTGGTAAGACGGGAAAAGAACCCCTCGTCGGCGGACCACCATTGCTTCATGTCGAGAGCGAGAATGGCGGCGAGGCGATCGGCGCCTTCCGGTTCGCCCTGCGACGCGCAAAGCGCATTCACGCTCACCGCCACGCAATAGGCGAGCAGACCATGCCGTTCGGATTCCTCCAGCGACAGCAGCCAGCTCCAGAGGTTGTCCGCGTCCGGCATGCGTTCCGCCCATTGCGATTGATGGGCCAGAAGCGCCTGCATCGCCTTGCTTGCCCCCACCGTCTGCGATGCCCGGTCGAGCGCCGTCTCGGTGACGCGGATTTCGAGGCAATCCAGACCCCGCCCCAAGAACACCCGGCTTGTCAGCGCGTGCAGCAGAAGCAGAAACGCCATACGCGGCTGGTCAGCCAAGCTTGCCCGCATCGCCGCCGTTTTGTGGGCGGAGAGATCGAGCAACACCGATTCCGGATAACCGGACCGGACAGGCTTGGGCTTGGCCGCGGTTTGCATGGACGTCTCGCCGTCTTGCGGCCGGAGGAGCCCGCGCGTGACCGAAACTGTGCCGTCGAAGTTCAGAGCAATGACGGCACCCGAACGGGCTCTGTCGGTTTCCGGCCAGACCTCCTTCCTGGCACGTAGTGCATCGATCTGGCTTTCGAGCCGGTCGAGTTCGGCGCGGACATCCTCATTCTCCTCATCTTCGAGCGCGGAAACGAGCTCGTCATAGCGCTCGGCCAGCTGGTCGAGGCGCTTCTCGTCTTTTTTGGGCAGGTCCATGTCCGTGGGTGGTACGCGGCCGAAGCGGGAGAGATAAGAATAGTCCTCTTCCGCCAAGGTTTCGACGAAGGACCAGCCTTGGTCGCGGAGGGCTTGCGCGATTGTCTCGAGCTTTTCGGCGACGAGACGGTCGAGCAATTGGCTGTCGTCGAGATAGCCGTCATGGGCGGTGTCGAAGAGATCACGGACGACCGTGCCGCCAGTCGCTTCATAGGCTTCGATGCCGACGAACCGCACGCGCCGGTCCGAGGCTTCCACCTGCGTTTTGGTGAGCTGCCGCCGGATGAATTGCGCCGGCATGTCCGCATAGGGACTTTCGAACCACACCGCGTCCTGGAGTGCGTGATCGTCCGACACGGTGAAGGCCATAAGCTGTTCCAGTGTCATGGTCCCTTCGCGATATTGGGCGATCAGCCGGGGCGAGACCTGGGCAAGCTTCAGGCGCTGCTGGACAAACTGCGCCGTGATGCCGAAGCGCGATGCGACCTCTTCCGGCGACCGGCCATCCTTCACAAGATCTGCAAAGGCTTCGAACTGGTCGGCGGGATGGGGTGGCACACGTTCGAAGTTCTCCGTCAGCGAAATCTCCGTGAGCGCATCGCCATCTTCGATCAGAAGACAGGCGACAGGATGATTGCGGTCGAGCGTCCTGGCCTTGGCCAGACGCTTGAGCGCGGCCAGCCTGCGCCCGCCGGCAACGACTTCATAGGATGTGTCGTCGCCGTTCGCTGGCAAAGGATGGACCACGAGATTTTCCAGAAGCCCGTTGGCGGCGATGCTGGCCGCAAGCTCCGCGATGCCGGTAAGTTTGTCGGTCTTGCGCATGTTGGCTTTGGACGGTTTGAGCTGGCAAAGCGGTATGGCGATGAGCGTGTGACTCATTTTTCTGTCTCCGATGGTTGGGATGTTGGAGGCGAAAAGCCGCAAAGCCCGGATCATCCAGGCGAGTGCTTTCTCGCCTGGATCCTGAAAGGAACAGGAGTCCGCTCATCATGATCGGCGCAAGCGGACGATCGGCCTAGACGGGAAAATATCGCGCCCTGTGATGAATTCACGGCAGACGCAGAGCCGCCGCGATCAATGACTATCTCAAGCGGCGTCCGGAACATCGTCCGGCGCGAGGGTGGTGGCGCTGAAGGGAACGCTTGGCGCGCCGTCGATCATGAGTTTCAGATAAAGAGAGCGGTTGGGAAGATTGAGAAGATCGAGCGTGCCGAATTTCGGCTGAAACTCGTCGGCGAGAACATAGGCGTCTTCCGGGCCGACGCGGAAAGACAGAATGGTACCGGCATTGCCCAATACCGCATGGCGGACATCGGGATCGAGCTGGTGGAGATATTGATGGGCGAGGATGAGGCCCACGCCATATTTGCGCAGCTCCGCCATCATGCTCGCCAGCATCAAGGTGGTGATGTTGTGAAATTCGTCGAGATAGAGAAAGAACGGCCGGCGCTCTTCGCTGTCGGCGCGGCTGAAACCGGCCAGACCCATCAGCGACACCATCAGGCTACCCAGCAGCAACGAACTCTCCTGGCCGATGCGCCCCTTGGAGAGATTGACGATCAGGATGTGGCCTTCGTCCATGAGGCGGCGGAAGCGCAAATCGATCTGGGGTTCGACCAGGATGCGATGCAGCATGGGATCGGAGAGCAGCGCGCCCATCTTGTTCTGGATCGGCATCACGGCTTCGGCCCTGAGCCGGGGCGGGTAGTTCTCGAATTCCTCCTGCCAGAAGGTGCGCACCGTCTCGTTGCGCACGCCTTTCGTGATCTCTTTGCGGAAATCTTCATCCGCATAAAGCCGCAAGACGTCCGGCAAGGTTGAGCCCTTGCGCTCGAGAAGTGTGTAGAGCGTGTTGCGCAGGACATGTTCCATGCGCACACCCCAGGCATCGGGCCAGATCTTCTTGAAGGTCTCGATTAGGCCCGACACCGCCATGGGAATGCGATGCTCGGGCAACCGGTGCAGGGGATTGAATCCGTACAAGAGCCAGGGATCGGTGGCGTTGAAGCGGATGAGCCGTTCGGGGGCGACCGCGAAGACCCGTTCGGACAGTTCATCGGCCAGATCGCCATGCGGATCGATGAGCGCAAAGCCGCGCCCTGCCCGCATGTCCTGCAGCGCCAGGGTCTCGAGCAAGGTCGATTTGCCCGTGCCGGTCTTGCCGATGACATAGACATGCGAAAGACGGTCGTCCTGTTTGATGCCGAAGGGCACCCGGCCATCGCGATGATTGGTGCGTGCGAAGTAAGAGACGTCCATCGCGCCATCATCGCCCACCCGGCGGCAGCCCTCTAGGCGAGACGCTATCACGCGCCGTGAAGCTTCCTCGTCTATCGGATGCGGATGCTTTCGCCGATCATGACGGCATATGAAAACCAAGAAATTTCAGGCGTTGTGCGAGGAGATCTTGTTTCCGCATATCGATGGCCAGATCCGTGGCGAATGCCAGAAGCTGGAAGACATGCTCGCCGTGATGAGCCAAGCGATTGGGCGACTGGAAGTGTTTATCGACGACATGCGAGTGGCAGAGTTCCAGGAAGAAGAAGCGTCGTAGCTCATGGTCGTTCATGAAAAGACCATCCAAGAATTCCAACTGCTTTATGAGCGCGTGTACGGAAATCCAATCCCTGGCGGCGAGGCGCGGGAAATGGTGCGACGGCTGCTTCTATTATTTGATCTTCTGATCCAGTCGCCCCCGACGGTCTAAAAGGGTTCGCGCCTGCACGTGTCCCATCAATAGCGATGATGCTTCGCAACGCGCGTCATCCTCCGTGCGCTGGGGACTGAACAGTGCAGGAAGCAAGAAGCAAGCCCGCATTGCCCTCGGCGGCTATTCCGGCGAGTTGTGGTTGATAGCAGTTAAATTTTGCGGAAATTGCGTCCGCAACAGCCGCAAGCGCCTGCTTGATCAATGTGTCCTCACTGGGAGGCGATACCGGCGGGCCATCGCCATATCGCGGGTCAACTTCAATTGGAATTGCCCGTTTGAAATATTCATGGCGCGACGCACTCGCTAGTCGAAATACCTCCCAGTGTGGGTCTCGCTCCGAAGACCGATCGGCGGCAGAGTCCTGTTCGATCACCAAAAGAAAATGTCCCGGCGCAAAATAGCCATTCGGCATCAGCGTGAGCCAATGATCGCTTTCCAGTGGGCCAAGCGGAACGGTATCGCCGCGAAACTTCAGATGCTTGAACACGAGTGAAAGAAAGACATCGCATCCGTCCATATTCGTCAGCCAAGACTGCGGATCGGACTGGCTGTTATTGATTCGAAACAGTCGAACCTCAAACTCCGCCGTCAAAAAATCGCCGCTGGCAGTTGGGGGCAACATCGTCTTGCGCTTAAGAAAAAGATCTTGGCCCAGCTGATAAGGAAGTTGATTGGTATAAGGAATGCTTACAACCGAGCTTCCGCTCATCACACGCAATTGCGGTTTGTTGTATCCGTCGGACAACGCAGGCGTTGCCATCGAAGCTGCGGCGAAGACAACTGGCAGCGCCCATCGCAGAGAGGTTTTCATCGCTCGTTTATCCCCTGTTTTGGCCTTCGAAGTGGATCATATCGGCGGACAGCTATGCTGCGTTGCCAACCACGTGATCAAATCGCCTTTGTAGATTTCGTCGAATGAGAGCAACTGAGCATTGGGAATGAACGAAAAGGAGACGCGCTGTTCTATCGACGACTCGCCGCTCAGCGTGGGAGAACAGTTCAAAGTCCGCATTGTGAGGATCGATATTCCATTGGATTCCCTGCGCACGATGACGCTGGGCATCCGGTTTCCGTCGGAAACGATATCGGGACTATCCTTCTGATAGTTGGTATTCAAAGTCTCCGTAATCCGAGCATCACCGAAATCGAACAACGGGCTGATTCCAACTTTTCCGTAAGAATAGGGGGCCGTCAGACCATAGAAAATTATGAGCAGGCAGAGAGCGGTAGTTCGGGGGCTGTCGGAAGATCGTCGCAGAATTGCGATGGCTCCTCCGATGGTGATGATCTCAAGCAGGAGGTTGCACAGAAATTCATCTTCCAGAGCTGCTTTGTTGTCGGCTATGGTGGCACGGCATGCGCTGCTACCTGCGAAGACTGCCGGCAGCTGCTTTGCAGCCTTCGGTGTGACGCGACTGCAAACTATTTCTCCTGCGATCTCTCTCGCCTCATTCCAGACCCTTGCTTCTGCACCCTTGGAGGCCTGTGCTGCCGCGCAGTTTCCGATACTGTGATTCTGCGGGACGTCCTTGCGACCCGTGCCGCCCGCGCCGTGTTTATCTGTACTTCCGGGATCTGGCGGTTGAGCGACAAGAGCCCAGCAAGAATCATCGCCGCTCGAAACCAGATTTTCGATTTTGAGTAACGGCGCGTCCATAAGAACAAATTTCAGGACGACGGCCGACGCAATCAAACATGTGGCGATAAGCGCAATCCGGTGACGTTCTATGTATTTAGGCAAACGTGAGCTCGAAAGCGCCACTAGCGATGCGATAACAGCAGCTGCTGTATAAAGTACGAGAAAAGGCCGGTGCAGAAAGAAGTGCTGCGGCCAAGTTTCTGGCCAGGTCAGCAGTCGTACAACCGACTCGCGAAGAAAATCTGCTGCACTATTTAAATATGCCCTGCTCTCCCAGCCATTGGAATCCACTCCCAGCAGGCTCGCTTGGGCCGACTGCACAACATATCCAATCACGCCAAACAGAACCGCAGTAGAAGGGATTAGCCATTTGGCCAAAAGGGCCGACACCGCCGAGTTCTCGGTCGATACAGCAGCCTCTTTTCTTGCACCCTCGCCTTGCTTGCCGCCCATAAAAGACCGTCAATCAAGTATCCCCCGTTGGAATACTATCCCGCCTTAAAGAGAAAGGGCAATATATATACTACAAGCGTTTCGCCCGCCGAACACTTCTATGAACTTCGCCGACATTGTCCTTCCGCAAATAGACTTGACGGCGCTGGCATTTCTCACGGGCTTTCTCGCCCTTATGCCGCGGGCTTTTAAATGTCGCCCATGTCTGAGGCTGGCCGCACGAACGCGCACGCCCAAGAGCACATTCAGAAGCCGGGGGCTATCAGTGCCCGCAGTTGGGCTTGTTGGGATAAGGACAGGTTTTGACCTGCGGTGCCTGCGGAAGCTTCGGCGCTCCGAAACCGGGATACGCATTAACAGGGCCTGTGGGATTACCAACCTGCCGCGCTTGAGGGAGCAGATTTGGATTAGGCGGTAGCGTGCTTGGTGTGGTTTGCGATGTGTTCATCGCGGGCGGTGGCAATGCCGGCGCTGCTCTCTGAGAGATGCTATTTTGCGCAGAGGCAGAGTATCCGAAGGCAATCAGCGGTATCACCGCGATCCAAAGATAGCGCATTTTCCCCTCCATTCTTTACTTAAGATGAGCAATGAATATCAAACAAACTTGCCATGTGCAAAGTTATTTACTTTCGTTCCGTTATTGCAATGCAGTAAATGTGCTAAACTGATGAAGTCATGAAGCTTTCCTTCTGGAAGTCTGCGCTCGTGGGGACAGTGGCGTGGATATTTTTCAGTATTCTCCTCACGTACGGTTACCCCCTTTCGTATCTCGCAACTGCGCTAGCGATCCGTACCTCTTTTGGCATCGGGGTTTGTGTCGTCGTACTTTCCATCTGCGCAACGGTCCTCGGATTCTTCATAGGAAACATTCTCATCGAGGCTTTTCCCCTTGGCGAAGGAAAACCGCGATCAGGCGTATCGGTTTCGATCACGCTATTCATCATCCTGCAGATCATTGCGTTCATCCCGCAGTTGAACGCTCCCGGAACGCCGATCTACACAATCATCGAACTTGCGACGAGCGTGGGGGCTTCAAGCGTCGTTATTTGGCTGCTTCGGAACAGACCGTGGTTCTCGACCCCGACCCGCAGAGCGATTACTTGTACCCTCACGTTAATATCTGCCCTGGCTCTGACGTTTGTGACGCTGTCGTTTGCGAGCGAGAGCGGCGCGCTTTATCCGTCAGTGGCGAGCTATGTTCTGTATCATTCGGCTTATTTCATTCTTCCGCTCACCCTCCTTGCGACCGTCATCGCATATCGGACAAAATCAGTTCGATGGGCCGCGCTCGGGTTTATCATCGCTGGCGCGCCGCTTTGTCTCTTCTACCTTATCGGCTTGCTCAACAGTTGAGGGCGATACTTCGGCGACTGCAACCTCATCTCTTTTATTATGGAGACTTCGAGTTCCTTGCAAAACGCTTCCTTGCGAGGGATCAGGTCACCTGTGCGTGGGTGGATACGTAATGGGGAAGCCAAGCCCTGCCGGCTTTCTCGCCCCTATGCCATGGGCTTTTGAATGTCGCCCATGTCTGGGGCGGATGGCGGCGAGGGACGTAGGGACTTTGGGGATGTTGTAGACTTCTTATATGCATCCCCATCATCGAGCTCTTCGAGTAGCTGGCGCATCCAGATCCAGGGATATTGCGGGGACATGTCAGTGGACTTCTTTCTAACGTTGTCTACGACTGCCAGCAGAGCTGGAAAATCCTCAGATTTTGGAATCAGCTCGAGCGGTTCCACGGCCTGAATGCTGAGGATTTTGTTTGAGAGCGTGAGGTTCGAACCTGTGCAGGAGAGGATCAGACGCTTTTGTTCAAGTGAGCCCGCTTCAAACCAGGAAACGGCTAGTTTGCTGAACGAAAACAGCGCCTGCAAAGGTTCTAACCAATTTCCGGCACTTTGCTTGCCGGACTGGATGCTCCGCTCCAGACGAAACATCTGGTCCTGTATCTTGTCCCGTCGGGCGACGAATTCGGCATCCTCGAGCAGGTTTCGAACGCGAAGATCCGTGAGTGTCTGAAGCTCTCGATGGCTGCCCGCAAGCGCAGTCTTCAGGTTATCTATATGGCTGTGATCCTCGGCATCGCGCTGGGTTGCCATCTTGGTGCTTTCGGCAACCGCCCAGTCGAAGACCTCCTGCGAAATCTGGAGCGATTCTAGAAACGTCAGTATCTGGTGATCGAGATCGCGGCGCTCGAGGCAGGGCTCGGGGCAGCGCATGTCCCGGCGCTTTTTGGTGCAATGGTAATACTCATATCGGTAGCCATAGCGATTGATCTTGGTCTCGGCCGTGATGGCGCAGCCGCAAGTTCCACAGCGGATAAGGCCGGTATAGGGAAAGCGATGCTTCTTTGACTTGGGTCGTCCCGGCCGGCCAAGAATAACTTGGACCTCGTCAAATTCTTTCAGCGTGATCATCGCTTCGTGCACGCCGCGATAGGACTTGCCGCCCCAATCGATGATACCGGCATAGAAGCGGTTCGTGAGAAGTTTGTAGATCGTGCTGTAGGCCAGAGGCTTGCCGCCCGATCTGCGATGCATCGGTGTTCGAAACCCCCATTCAAATTCCGTGATGTCGCGGATTTTCCGGGGATTGTGGGTGCCCTTCAACATGAGGTTCCAGATTTCCCGGATGCGCGAAAAGCTCCGGGGGTCCGGCACGATGGTTTTGGTTTGCGGGTCGTTTCGATATCCGATGGGTGCTTTGTTGGGCAGAATGCCCTGCTCCAGCTTGCGCCGATTGCCGCGCTTCACGTTCTCCGAGAGGCTGTCGACGTAATATTTCGAATAGCCGAACATGATCTGCAGCATGAACTTGCCCTGCGAGGAATTCTCGAAGGTGTAGGCGGAGAA
>JANWHF010000245.1 GCA_025450555.1 Tepidisphaeraceae bacterium
TTAGCCGCTACCGCTTGCGGTGCGCGTCGAGTACCGAGAAGCGCCCGACAAGCCGGGCGGCTAAGCGAATTCGAAAAAGGCGGATCGTGAACCTCAGGAGTCCCCTTCGTGAGAGAATTTAATTCCAGTCGCTACGATCAGATGACATACCGCCGATGCGGGCACAGCGGGTTGATGCTGCCGGCGGTTTCGCTGGGGGCGTGGGAGACTTTTGGTGGCTACAAAGATCAGCAGGCCGCTCGCGACTGCTTCTTCCGCGCCTTCGACTTGGGCATCACCCATTTCGATTTTGCCAACAACTATGGCAAGCCGCCGGGCAACGCTGAGAAGATCTGCGGCGAAATCCTCAAGGAATTGCCGCGCGACGAAATCATCCTCTCCAGCAAGGCCGGCTACCGGATGTGGCCGGGGCCCTATGGCGAATGGGGATCACGAAAATATCTCATCGCCAGTTGCGATCAATCGCTTAAGCGGATGGGCGTGGACTATTTCGATATCTTCTACTCCCATCGTCCCGATCCCGACACGCCGCTGGAAGAAACGCTCGGCGCGCTCAACACCCTCGTGCAGCAGGGCAAGGCACTTTACGCCGGCGTCAGCAGCTATTCCGGCGCGCAATTTTCCGATTCGGTTCGCACGGTGCAGCAGCACGACTGGGCGCCGATCACGATCCATCAGCCTTATTACAATCTGCTGGGGCGCACGATTGAATGGGATTTGCTCCCGCAAACGGAGCGCTATGGCACCGGCGTCATCGCCTTCTGCCCGCTGGCGTCGGGTCTTTTGACCGACAAATTCCTTAATGGCGAAATTGATCCCACCAGCCGGGCGGCGACGATCTGGCCGCGGGAATGGGTGCGGTCGCACAAGGTCGAGCAGCGCCGGCGCATCCTTTCCGGGCTCAATGACATCGCCAAAGCCCGCAGCCAGACACTGGCGCAAATGGCGATCGCCTGGATCCTGCGTTTCCCCGGCATCACCAGCGCCCTGGCCGGTGCTTCCCGCATCGAACAAGTCGAACAAAACGTGGCGGCGCTGAAGAACCTGGAGTTCAGCGCGGAAGAGTTGAAAAAGATAGACGTGTTGACGTTTGAACGAGCTTGAGGTGGATAGCGAACCGGGCGACGCCGCAACCAGCGCGACCCGGTTCTGCGATGGCCCAGGAATGCCGTGCGCCACTGTGCCTGTGACATCAGTACAACTCCTGAAAAGACAATCACTTACCACCGAGAATGCCGTTTGAACAGATGTGCTGATGTGGAGCGCATACCTACCTAAGATCATGCCGCAACAGAATTTATGGCCCGAAACCCACTCGAGGTATGCGCGCCCCCGTGGCGCGCATACTTTTGTATACTTTTGTGACCTTGATCAGGACGATGCGACCCACTCGGGGTGCGGCATGCTTCTCAGATTCGCGCGCTCAGCGCATCCTGCCGCTCGGTATCGACCGCTTTAGGTTTGGGTGACGCGGGTGGACTGGTCTGCAGATCGACCATTTCTCGATAGCGCCCGCTGGCGGCCATCAGGTCTTCATGGCGGCCTTGCTCGGCGATGCGTCCATTGACCAGAACGATGATCCGATCCGCATGCGCTATGGTGCTGAGGCGGTGGGCGATCACAAAGCTCGTTCGGCCGGTCATCAGTGTTTGCAGGCTTCCCTGAATGAGCCTTTCTGACTCCGTGTCCAGGTTGCTCGTGGCTTCGTCGAGAATGAGGATGCGCGGGTCGGCCAGGATGGCGCGGGCGATGGTAAGGCGCTGGCGCTGCCCGCCTGAAAGCTTCACGCCGCGCTCACCGATGAGCGTGTCATAGCCATTGGCGAGCTTTTCGATGAACTCATGTGCATTGGCCTGTTTCGCGGTCCAGGCGATTTCCTCCGGCGTCGCCCCGCGCCGGCCGTAGGCGATGTTCTGGGCAATGGTTCCATCGAAGAGAAAGGTATCCTGCTCGACGATTCCCAGAAGTCTTCGATAGCTCTCGGCGGTGATATCGCGCAAGTCCACTCCGTCCAACAGCACGGCTCCCTGCGTCGGGTCATAGAATCGCGCGATGAGATTGCAGAGCGTCGTCTTCCCTGCGCCGCTGGGGCCGACCAGCGCGATCATTTCTCCGGGCAACACGTCCAGATTGATTTCATGCAGCACCGGCGAAGCTGAGCCGCTGTAGGCGAACGTCACATCTTTCAGTGTGATGCGCCCCGTGACCTGCTGCCGGTCAATCGTGATGGCCCCCGGCCGAGCCGGCATTTCCAGAGGCTCGGCCAGCAGATCCAGCACGCGATCCAGACCCGACAAACTGTTCTGCAATGCGGTGGCGCTGCTGGCGAGTGTTGCAATCGGCCCAAGCAGGGCAGTCAAATAGGCCAGGAACATCACCAGATCGCCAACCGTCAACGCCTTTTGCGGAGCGAGCAACCCGGCCTGAACCTTGTCCATATCCGAAAGTACCCGCATCCCGCCGAAGTACAGCAGCAGGGCGGTGGCCACCGGAATGAAGATCGACCAGGCCAGATCGATCCCGCGCATCCACCACCAGGCGAAGATTTCCTGGCGGGCCATGAGATGGCCATTGCGCGTGAAGACGCCGGCTTCGGAAGTCTGCCTTGAGAAGGAGCGCACGACGCGCATCCCGCCGAAGGCTTCGGTTGCATGGGAATCCATGTTTTGACGGGTTGAGCGGATATCGCGATGGATGGGCCGGATGCGCCCGATCCAGGTCTTATGCGTGAGCCAGATGGTGGGAAACAGCAGCAATGACCCCATCAGCAGCCGCCAGTCTACAAACGCGAGAATCACCAGGCTTCCCAGAAGCTGAACGATCGCCCGCCAGGGGTTGTAGAGCATCGAAAAAATCAGGTCGGCGACGCCACCCGCGTCTTCGCGGAGGATTGATGTGACGCCGCCCGATTTAAGCTCATACACGCGATGCAAAGGCAGCCGCACCGCGTGATCAAAGACTTTCTTGCGCACCCCGACCTGCACGCGCTTGGTCATGCGCGTCGCTTGCCAGCGGCTCCAGAGCCCGAATGCTTCCGACGCGGCCGCCAGAAGCACCATTGCGATCGCCACCGTCGTCAGGAGCGCCCGCCGATTGGAAGGCAGATGAATCCAGTGCGGCAGCTTGGTCGGCAGCGGATTGTCGCGAAGCACGTTGTCGAAAACGATCTTCGTTCCATACAGCGGCACCAGGCCGATGAGCGTGGAGATGGCGAGCGCAATCAGCGCTACCGTCAGCATGCTCCGATATTCCCGAATGAGTCCCCAGAACTGGATCAGCAGTTTGAAGAAGGTCCGCGATCGCTTGTGCTTTTTGCGATGATCGTCGCCATGAGCCGGTATCGACGCATCGGCGCTGCGCGTGTCGCGGTCCTTGATTCGGGCTTTGAGACGCGCGCGGTAATCCCGATAGCGCCTTCGACTTGAGCGTAACGGAAGTGGCATCGCCATATCATAGGCCGGGTGGGACGGGGATAAATAAGTTGAGGGGCGACATCACCGGGGAACGATTTGTTTAGCGGGCTCGCTTGCGAGCCGTTGCGCGCTGCCATTCAAAGGCGCGGTCAACGGCTCGCAAGCGAGCCCGCTAAACGTGGCGATCATTGCGGTTTGCCAATGCACCAAACCTTCTTCGCGCCCACCAGATACAACCGCCCCTCCGATGCTGCCGCCGACGGATGGTTTGCATCCCCCAGATCGTTAATCGACAGGATCTTGAATTCAGAACCCGCCTGAATCACGAAGCTCTTCCCGGCGCTGGCGAAAAACAGATGCCCCTGCGGATCCGCAATCGGACTCGCCCACGTCGTTGTGATGCCTTCAAGACGCTTGGCGTAAACCAGCTTCCCCGTAGCGGCTTCCCAACAGCGCAGAATCTCCGGAACGTGCAAGCGATACACATACGGCCCAGCAATGATTGGTGATCCAATTCCTTCAGGGACTTGACGAATGGTCCACTTGATATGCGTCTTGCTGACGTCACCGGCGCCGGTGGGATCGACCGCAATCCCCGGCCCGCCTCGACCGCAATCGAAATAGACGATGCCGTCACCATAAGCCGGCGACGCCGCATCGCCTGCGCCCCGGCACCACCAGAGCCGATGGCCATCCACCGGATCAAGAGCCGTCAACGCATCGGCCGATTGTTTGATTCCGGATGCCAGCACCAGCATCTGCGGCCGATCGTTCACCTGAATGATGATCGGCGTGCTATGTCCAAAGAGCGTGCCGGGCATCGCATGTTCCCACAGCGTCTGCCCGGTCTGCTTGTCCCACGCGACAACTCGCGAATCCTGGGCCTTGGCCATCGGACAAAAGAGGATGACTGAGTTGCCAAAGAGGAGCGGACTTCCGCCAATCGTTACATCAAAGGTGTAAGGCGTGATGATCTTCCGCCAGACAATCTTCCCCTCGAAATCGACGGCCGCAATCACCGACGATCCAAAAGCGCAATAGAGCAACTTGCCATCGGTGGCCGGCGTCGGGCCGGCATATCCGCCACCCGGGCCACTGCGAAAATCAGTCCGCAGCCAGGGGCCCGGCGGCACCTGCGTGTCCCATAGGAGCGAGCCGTTCCTGGTGCTGTAACACAGGACATGATGCTGCGGAATAACCTTGGCTCGATCGCGCGTGTCTGGTGGCCAATAGGCGGTGCAGACAAACACGCGATTACCCCAGACGACCGGGCTTGCATGCCCATCGCCAACAAGCGGCGCGGTCCACAGGACGTTCTTGCCCCCGGGCCCGCCCCATTCCAGCGGCAGGTTCTTCTCCTGCGTGTACCCCAGCCCCGTCGGCCCGCGGAAGCCCGGCCAATTCTCCGCCAGACAAGTGCCGGCAAGGCCAAAGAGCAAAGCTACTGTAAAACTGACAATCGCAATAGATCGAATCATTTCTTCTTCGCCCCCGGACTGCTCCCGACCGGCATCAGAACCTGTGCCGTGCGCGAAGGCAGATAGATCTGCAGGCTCTGCTTGCGGTTTTCATAAGGCACATCTTCGCGCGGATAAGTCATCTTCGCCGCCACCCGGCCAAATCCTTCAAAGCGAGCCGAATCGGAATCGAGAATCATCTCGTAATCGGCCTGGTCCGGCACCGGAATGCGGAAGTCGGCATACGACTGCGTCGGATGAAAGTTAAACGCAAATACCAGCGGCCCACGCCGATAAATGAGCTGCTTGTTGGCTTCATGAACCATTAACAACTCGATCAGCGGGTCTTCCAGCAGCTTGAATCGCTCATCCAGCGCCAGCATCGCGCGATCGAACTCATTGAGGCCCATGTATCGCAGGTTCGGGTTGTCCGCCAGCGACCATTGCCGGCGGGCGTAATGCATCGACCATTTGTTGCCTTCGCGCGGGAAATCAATCCATTCGGGATGGCCAAACTCATTGCCCATGAAGTTCAAATAGCCTTCGCCGGCCAGGCTGAAGGTGAGCAGACGGATGAGTTTGTGCAGGGCGATGCCGCGATCGATGACCGGATTGTTGCTGGCTTTGCTCATGTGCCAGTACATGTCCTTGTCCATCAATCGGAAGGCGATGGTCTTGTCGCCGACCAGCGCCTGGTCATGGCTTTCGCTGTAGCCGATGTGCTTTTCGCCGTGCCGGCGGTTGAGGAGGGTGCTGAACAACTCGCCCAGGTTCCAATCCTCATCCCGCTTTTCCTTGAGGATCTTGATCCAGTAATCGGGCACGCCCATCGCCAGGCGATAATCGAATCCCAGGCCGCCTTCGGAGACGGGCCGGGCCGTACCCACCATGCCCGAAACATCCTCGGCAATCGTGATCGCATCCGGCCGAAGCGTGTGGGCCAGGTCATTGGCCAGCTTGAGATAGGCCACGGCATCTTCGTCAATATTGGCGCCGAAGTAGTCGTCGTAGCTGGAGAATCCCTTGCCCAGCCCATGATCGAGATAGAGCATGCTGGTGATGCCGTCGAAGCGAAAGCCGTCGAATTTGAACTCCTCCAGCCAGTAGCGCACGTTGCTTAAAAGCAATCGCTGGACTTCATACTTGGCATAGTCGAACAGTAATGAATCCCAGGCCGGGTGCTGCCCGCGCGGGCCGCCGTGGAAGTATTGGTGATCCGTGCTGTCGAAAAGATTGAGGCCTTCGAGCGTGTTCTTCACCGCGTGGCTATGAACCAGATCCAGCAGCACGCGCAATCCCAAGCCATGCGCGGCGTCAATCAATTCTTTGAGATCGTCAGGCGTTCCGAAGCGATGCGAAACGGCGAAGAAATTGCTGACGTGATAGCCAAATGAGCCGTAATACGGATGCTCCTGGATCGCCATGATCTGCACGGCGTTGTAACCGAGCTTTGCGATGCGCGGCAAAACGTTTTTCGTAAACTCGGTGAAGGTCCCAATCCGCGGCTCCTCCTGTCCCATGCCGACGTGAGATTCATAAACGCGCAACCCGCCGGTCATTTCTGGAATTTGATTCTTGAATGCGTAAGGCTCCGGTGGATCCCAATAAACTCCGGCGTAGTCATTGGATCGCGGATCCTGTACGACGCGCTTGATGTAAGCCGGGATGCGATCCATCCCTGCACCGTCTTCGCCGACGACGTGCACCTTCACCCGGCTGCCGTGAACCAGGCCGCTGTATTTGCCGGCCGGCAGAAACAGACTCCAGACACCAAAGGTGTCGCGCACCATCGGGCAAGACCAGCGATCCCAAAAGTTGAAATCACCAATGACGCGCAGTTGCAAAGCCCCCGGGGCCCATTCCCGATACCAGACGCCCGGCGTGCCCAGATAGTTCCCACGATTGAATCCAAAATAATGATGCCCCTGGCTGATCTGCCCGAGCAGACCGCCGGTCGCTTCAATCCGGCCCAGCATCGCGCGAAAGTGTTTGTGGCGCGCGGCCAATTTTGAAGCGTAGGGTTCAAGCCAGGGATCGCTGGCAATCAAGGCGGTGCCGGGTTCGGTGGCGGTCGTGTCTGTCATCGATGGAGAATCATCGCCCGTTGGGGGAATTCTGCAAAGTCTATTTCTTTCCGAACGCCAGACGATAGCGAACCTCGTCCGATAGATTGCTCGTTATCCTCGCTATCACATCCTCGCTATCACGTTGACCGGCTGTCGCAGGCCCTTTATTCTTCGGCCACTCCTCTCAGGCGGCCTATGCGGAATGCTATTGGTTTGATCGTGGTCTTGGTCGGGTGCATCCTGTTTCCGAGCGGCCGCGCATTGGCCGACTCAACTTCTCGCGAAGGCGACTGGGCTGCGATGAAAAGCATCACGCCTCGCCATTACATTTGCTATCGCGCGACGGGCCCAATCAAAATCGACGGAAAGGCAGACGAGCCGGCGTGGGCTAACGTGCCCTGGACCGAAGATTTTGTGGATATTCAAGGCTCTCCCAAGCCGGCGCCGCGCTTTTGGACACGGGCCAAATTGCTGTGGGATGACAAATATCTGTATGTCTTCGCCGACCTGGAGGAGCCGCACGTCTGGGGAACACTTACAAAGAAGAACGCGATCATGTTCATGGACCCGGATTTCGAGGTGTTCATCGATCCGGATGGCGACAATCACAATTACTACGAGTATGAGATGAACGCCTTGAACTCGATCTGGGAGCTGACGCTCGATCGCCCGTATCGCGATGGCGGCCCGGCGCACCTGGGCACAAACCTGAAGGATCTCCACAGCGCCGTCCACATCGACGGCACGATCAACAATCCCGCCGACACCGATCGCGGCTGGGCGGTTGAAATCGCGTTTCCTTGGTCGGGATTGGCTAAATATGCTGGCGCAATGTCTTGCCCGCCCAAGGATGGCGATCAGTGGCGCATGGGCTTTTCACGGGTCGAATGGCTGATCGACATTATCAACGGCAAATACAAAAAGGTGCCGCGCGAAGCGCATCCGGAAGACAACTGGGTCTGGTCGCCGCAGGGCGTGATCGACATGCATCGGCCGGAGCGGTGGGGATATGTGCAGTTCTCGACCGGCGCGCCGGGAAGCGCAACGTTCAAGCCGGATGTGACACTGCCGTTGCGCGATCGGCTCATGGAGGTCTACTACCGACAGAAAGAGTATTTCAAAGCGCATCATCACTATGCCAGCTCGGCTGCTGAACTGGGCATAGGTCAAGAAAATTCGGTTGACGTCAAAAAACAAGGTGATGGCTATCTCGCCACGGTTCGCGATCCAAAGTCGAACATTGTGATGCACCTGACCGCCGACTCGAAGCTCTGGAAGGAGCCGGCCGGTAAATGAAGACAGGATCGATCATGTCATCCGCCCGCATTATTGCGCCGATTCTTCTCATCACCTTGATCTGCTGCTGCGTAGCGCCGGCGGCGACTGAGCCGATCGAGATTCATGAGGCGGTTGTGATCGGACGCGTCAGCGGCGGGGGGCGCGCAGCCGTTCCGACAGATGCGGTGTGGTATCAAATCGCGAGTAACACGTTTCAATGGCCGCAGGCGGATCAGACGCTTGCACTGAGCAATGGCCGAAGCGGAAAATGGCAGAAGATCCATGCCGACAAGGATGGATGGTTTGCGGGGCAGGCGCTGGGCGGCGGATATGTCGCGTGCAGTGTCGATCTACCCGAGGGCGCGGTCATGCTTGTCCAAGCGGAGGGGGACACGACTGCATGGGTCAATGGCCAAACTCACACCGGCGATCCCTATTCCTACGGCTACCTTTCATTTCCCGCGAGGCTCGAGAAGGGCGAAAATCACCTGCTTGTTGCCTGCGGGCGAGGACGACTGCGCGTCAAGCTGCTTCCCGTTCGAGGGGCGCTGATGCTTGACACGCGTGACGCGACGCTGCCGGATGTTCTGACCAGCGACCAAGGCGAACTGCTTGGCGGCATCGTCGTGATTAACACGACAGATCGTGCTTCGGCCGAGGGAGCGATCTCCGCACGAGTAGATGGCGAAAAGGATGCCGCAGTAACGCCAATTCCATCGATCCCGCCGATGTCGATGCGAAAAGTGCCGGTGACGATCCGCGTCCCGCAATCAGTATCCGGCGAAAAGCTGAAGGTTGCGCTACAACTCATGCCATCCGGCCAGGAAAATAGTGGTGACGTTGGCACAATCGAACTCCGCGTGCGGCAGCCGAACCAGGTCCACAAGCGAACCTTCATCAGCGCGATCGATAACAGCGTTCAGTATTACGCGGTCAATCCGGCTCAAAGGCCCTCAAAGGACAACCTGCTGATCCTGACGCTGCACGGCGCGGCAGTCGAAGCCTTGGGTCAGGCCTCAGCCTATGCCAGCAAAGATGATGCGACGCTGGTCGCCCCGACCAACCGTCGGCCTTATGGTTTTGACTGGGAAGACATGGGACGGCTCGACGCCATCGAAGTGCTGGATATCGCCAAGAGGACGATCCCGCACGATCCGCATCGCGTGATCCTGACCGGCCATTCCATGGGAGGCCATGGAACTTGGCAGATCGGTCTGACCTTCCCCGGCCTCTTTGCCGCCATCGGCCCCAGCGCCGGCTGGTCCAGCTTTTTCAGCTACGGTGGCGGACAGCGCTTTCGCAACGCGAGCGCGGTCGAGCAGATGATCCAGCGGGCCGTTTCTCCCAGCGACACGATGGCCCTGCTGCGCAATTCGCTGATGGAAGACGTCTATATCCTGCATGGAGATGCCGACGACAATGTGCCGGTTCGAGAGGCGCGGATGATGCGCGATGCCTTGAAATTCAACCCGCGCGTGATCTATCACGAGGAAAAGGGGGCGGGCCACTGGTGGGGCAGTAAGTGCGTCGATTGGCCGCCGATGTTTGAAATGTTCGAGAAGGCACGCCTGCCGGATGATTCGCAGGTTCGCGAGATTGAATTTGTCACAGCCGACCCGGCCGTCTCCGGCAAATGCCATTGGCTGACGATCGAGGAGCAAACGCAGGCCTTGAAGACCAGCAAAGTGAAATTGGCGGTGAAGGGCAATGAAATATCGGGTGAAACCGACAACGTGGCCGGGTTGACGATCGATCTCTCTGCGATGCAGACGCGAGTGGCGAAAGTTCTGATCGATGGGCAATCGCTTGACGTGCCGCAAAATGTGACTGGACATTCATTCGCGCTGCTGCGCAGACAAGACAAATGGTCCGCGGCAACTGAGCTTCCGCAGGGCCAGAAAAGTGCCGCGCGAGGCGGCGGCTTTAAGCAGGTCTTCGCCAATCATGTCGAATTCGTGTACGGCACCCATGGATCGGAAGAAGAAACCGCCTTGGAGCTTGATGAAGCCCGGCTGCTCGCCGAGACACTTTATTATCGCGGCAATGGAGCCGTGGACATTCTTTCCGATACCGAGTTTCAAAAGCGGGCCGCAGATGATCGCAACGTCGTCCTCTTTGGCAATTCACTGGCGAACGCCGCCTGGCAATCGCTTTTAAACGGTTGCCCATGCGATGTGCGCGAGGGATCAATCCAGATCGGCAATCGAGATTTCGTTGGAAAGGATTTGGGGGCTTTGCTGCTCTATCCGCGCCATGGAAGCAATAAGGCGCTGGTCGGCGCGATTGCCGCAACCGGACCGGCAGGAGGACGTCTGACCGAGCGCCTGCCGATCCTGGTCAGTGGCGTGGGATATCCCGATTGGATGGTGATCCAATCCGATGCACTTCGCACCGGCGATCGAGGAGTACTGGCCACTGGTTTCTTCGCCAATGACTGGTCGTTCGATCCATCGCAAAGCGCCTTTGCCGAACCTCCGGAAACCAGGCCTGCGCAATGACTGAATCCTCGGAAATATCGCGAAAGCGGCCGCAATCGCCTTTGGACGATGAGTTGAAGCGAATCGCTCGCAAACGCGCGCTTTCAGGCTGGCTGGCCCTCGTGTCGGCGCTGCTCTGCGCCCTGATTGCCGTGTTGTGGATAGGGAGCTATCGCAAATCAATCGCTTACGGGATGTCGCGACACGTTTCGATCAGCGCTGAGCGGGGAGATCTTCTGATTGTCCGGACGGCGGCGAGAAA
>JANWHF010000246.1 GCA_025450555.1 Tepidisphaeraceae bacterium
AAATTTAACGCGCCCCCCCCTAATACTGCTGTTGGCCGCCCCCTCCACCCCTTCGTTTTAGTTCGCCCGCGGCTCTTTCAAGTCATCCGCGATCCGCATGTGTCGGTGATGGTGAACTCACAGCGGCAGAAGAGCGCCACCCGCGACGCCCTCCACATGCGATATCGCTATTCCAAAAACACGCGCTCAAAAGAAGCCTCCCGCATCAGCCATGGCTTTTGCGGGAGGTTCGTAGATTCACGTTTCGATCAGAGCGCCCGCTTCAATCAGCAGGCTCTCGGATTGGCAGGCTTCGCGTACGAAGCACGCCTTCCTCGAGAACGCTGCGGATTTTCGCCAGCGCCTTGTTCTGAATCTGTCGGACGCGCTCTTTGGTGACGCCGATGATCCGACCGACTTCCTCAAGCGTCAGAGGATGCTCTTCTTCTTGTTCCCAGTTGAAGCGACGGCGGATGACCGTCTGCTCAACATGAGACAGGTCGGCAAGGTTTTCCTTGACGATCGCCTTGAGCTCGTCGATGCAATCTTCCTCGACGGCATCCCGCCGACGATCCTGCCAATCGCTCTTTTCCATATCCGGCTCGAACTCAACCGGGAACCGGCTCTTATGCCGGCTGGACTTGAGCGCCGTTCGGCTGAAGGCCTTCAGGATCGCCCGGCAGGCGTACGTCGAGAACTTGAAGCCGCGATCCACGTTGAACTTGTCGACCGCGCGGATCAGAGCCATGTTGCCTTCGCTGACGATTTCAGCGAAGTCAACATCGCCAAGGCGCGTGCGCTTGGCCATCGCCAGCACCAGCGCGAGGTTGGTGCGGACGAGGTATTCGCGGAAGTGCTCGAAGCGGCGATGCCATTCGATCACTTCGTCGGCGCGCTTGCGCGTCAGGCCGTTCTTCTTAATCAGGCGTTGCAGCCTGCACAGCCTCATCTTCGAATAGTTGAACCGAAGGAACATGATACGCTCTTCGGCGGCGGTCATCAGTTGAGGCGCGCCCTGCATCGACTGATCCAGGGCCTCATCGCGCGTGGGCTGATACCAGCTCGTCGTCGGGAGCTCAGGCTCCTTCTCGAAATCGAACAGATCCGTCTCGATGTTCTTGCGGCGAAAGATCGAGCTGTCCATGAAAGCGTAAGACTCTTTCAGGATCTCCTCGACTTTCTGTCGCATCCACCGAGGGATCGTCGCACCCTTCACGCTGGTCACTGCTACGGCCATCGTTGGCCTCTCTTTCTGACACAGGGTGATTTCCGTCACCCCGACTGGACATTGTACATCGTCCTAATACTTCCTGCATTAATACGAATCAAGCGCAATTGAGTTCATTGCGCAACTCCACACCGGTAATACCTTTAGATTCGACACGCCGGAGGCCGCCAGGATAGCGGCAACTGGACATTTTTTGCATCGGCAGCAAGGCGGGAGCCGACGCATCACTTCCCGGCGCCCCAACTGGCATCCGTCACTTCAATGTCACCACCGTTTGAAATCTTGCTGGCAAGAACGATACCATTTGCGCGCGGCGTTTCCTTTTCCCTACACCATAGGGCGGAGACCGTTGAATGGCAAGTCTTTATTTTGGCGGGAGTTTCAATCCGATTCACCACGGCCACCTCATTTGCAGCCGGGCCGCGGCCGAGGCTATCGGCGCGGAAAATGTGGTCCTGATTCCTAGCGCGCAGCCGCCACATAAGGCAAATACTGCCAGCATGGCATCGTCTGATGACCGCCTGAAGATGTGCCAGCTTGCGACGATAAACGACCCCTTCTTCAAGGTCGATTCAATTGAGCTGGAGCGGGCCGGCCCAAGCTATACCTTTGATACAGCCCGGATCTTGGGACAAGCGGAGGGGCGCAGAATCCGCTGGCTCATCGGCGCGGACATGCTGCTGGACCTGCCAAACTGGCATCGGGCTGAGGAGTTGCTTGATCAGATTGATTTTGTGGTCATGGCCCGGCCCGGCTGGAAAATGGATTGGAAACTGATTCCGCCGCGCTTCCAGAACCTCCGAGACCATCTCGTCGTTACGCCTGCGATCGGTATTACCAGTACCGAAATTCGCCTTCGCGTCTCCCAAGGCCGATCCATTCTCTACCTGACGCCCCCGGCGGTCCGTCGATACATTCGGCAGCAGCGGCTTTATCAGCCCGCGTGAGCTTCGTGATGTCTCCGACCCGCGCCGCTCTCTTTACCTTTCCCCGCTATCCATTTACCGTTTCGACCGATGGGCTTTTTCGACTTGGCATACGCAGCGGGATTAGGGATCTCCGCGCCTTATTGGTTGCTCAAACCATCGGCAAGACGAAAGGTCTTCGGCGCGCTTCGCGAACGAATGGGGAACGGGCGCGGCAGGCAAACGAGCCATCCCGCAGTAATGATCCATGCCGTTAGCGTCGGCGAGCTCAATGCAACCTCGGCCCTCGTGCGCATACTCGCCGAGAATCGGCCCGATCTGCGCTTTGTCATCAGCACCACCACCAAAACGGGCTGGGAGCGATCGAAAGAGCTGTACGGTCAGGATGAGAAGGTGAGCCTGATCCGCTATCCAATTGATTTTTCCTGGGCGGTGAAGCGCGTGCTCGATGCCCAGCGACCGAGTGCCGTGATTCTGATGGAGCTGGAAGTGTGGCCCAACTTCACCAGCGCCTGCGCCGCTCAGGAAATCCCAATCATTCTTGCCAACGGCAGATTGACCGCTAAAAGCTATCGCAATTATCGCATCGCCGCGCCTCTTACGAGCGGCATGTTCTCCCGTCTTTCCCTGGTCTGCGCGCAGGAGCAGGTGTATGCGGATCGATTCATCCATGCCGGGGTTCCGCAGGATCGCGTGCGCGTAACCGGGACGATGAAATTTGACACCGCACAGATCGCGACGCGCATCGCGGCGGCAAGCGAAATTGCGACAAGCGTCGGGCTCAAACCCGGCAGCGAAAGAATCATCGTTTGCGGATCGACCGGGCCTGAAGAAGAGAAGATTGTTCTCGATGCGTATGCGGAGCTACTGCGCACGAATCCTGGATTGCGGCTGGTTCTGGTTCCGCGAAAACCGGAGCGATTCGATGAAGTGGCCGAACTGATTGCGTCGCGCGGCTACGAGATCACTCGCAGATCGAAGGTGCGCGATAATCCAATGAAATCCAGCGCTACAGAGGGTGGCTCTGCGGCAGTTGTTCTCGGCGATACGATGGGCGAACTCCGCGCATTTTACAGCCTCGCCGACGTCGTTTTTGTCGGCCGGACGCTGGTGGATTTTGGCGCCAGTCAGCACGGCAGCGACATGATCGAGCCGGCGGCGCTTGGCAAGCCGGTCATCGTCGGCCCCTACACAGGTAACTTCACGGAAGTCATGAATCGTTTCCGCGAAGCCGGTGCGATAATTGAAATCCGTTCAGATGCGCAGACGACGCCTTCGAGGGTGTTGCAGGAGGCAATCGCAGAGCTTCTCGCATCTCCCGCGCGGCGGAATGAGTTGGGCCAGAAGGCGCAGGAAGTGGTTCGTGCCAATCAGGGCGCAACCGCCAGAAACGTCGAAGCTATTCTTGGCTTTCTCCCCGCGGCCCAACGAACCAACAGCTCAAAATAGCCTCGACAATCGGTTCATCATCGATCGGGCGACGTGTCGTTCGGTTTCTCAATGCAGATCGTCCCGTCACCTCGCAGGTATTCGAAATTCGCTTTCACAGTTCCTCCCAATCCTTCCACAAATCGCAGAACGTGGTCCGCGTGGTGCCAGGTCAGGTACTCCCTGCCCGCCAGGAAAGGCGAGCACAGGAAATTGAACACGAGCGCCTCAGCAGCGGCGTCATATGCGCGCGTGAGCGTCGCATAGAAGCTTGTCGTGTCGAGCGTGTTGAGCGAGCCACTGAACATCACGATGTCGGCGCCCACAAACATCCGCGCAGGCTCGCGAACAAAATCAGCGGCAATGATTCGCGCCGGCAGGCGGTCCTTTACCTTTTCAGCTTTTGCGCGTGCCGATTGTGCGAGGCATTCAACCGCTTCAATTCCCGTGTAATCGGCAGGCTCAATTCGGTTATCGAGCAAATGAAGCAGGTAATCGGCTCTGCCGCAACCAACGTCCAGGACCGATTTTCCCGACGGATCATAAGCGCTGCGTAGGGCTTCGAATCGAAACCGTTGTGTCTTCGGACTGGCCCACAATAGTGCGCCAAATCCCGCGCCAAAACGCTTGGCTGCATCGAGATAAGGCAGAAGATAAGGTTCGGCCTGCATGCTCATGGGAAAAAACTAGGAGCCATGATCCGTCGCTGATGGAGCGGTCGTGAGATCCTGATAATCCTTTTCGAGCTGATCGATCGTGCGCTGTACGCGATCCGATTCCTCAATCAAGCGCTGCTGCTCTTTTCGCAGTGCCGCGATGACCTGCGCGTGGGCGACAGCAGCTTCGCGAAGTGTGGTTGTGTTGGCCCCCACTTTCTCCTGCCAGTATTTTCGCAGCGCCGCGATCTTGTTTTCATCGATGCTCGCGATGGGGCCGGTTGGCAAATTGTCTGCGCTTGCGGAGGGACTCGAAGTTTTCGCAGGCTGCGTTGCGGACGGCTTCTGATCATGAGCCGCATCCACCTGCCCAGCAGGCTCGATCACCATCCAGACCTTCGTGCCGACTTTCGGCATCAGATCAGCATTTCGCTCCCACTCCAGCGTTTCATTGGCGCTGCTCGCAAAATCGGGAATGTCGATCAGCGTCAGATCGAAATTGACGATGCTCATCACGTAGCCGGTAACATCCGCGGCAAACTTCCCATCCGGCATGATGCGCGAGCCGGTGAAAACCCAACTGAAGGCCTTCGGCTCTTTCTTACTCTTAATGTCCCGCAGCCAGCGAAATGCCGGGTAGGAAACCATCTTCCCGTCTTTCTCGAATTCCACGCTCACATGCAGCGGCGGCCCCGTCGGCGGATACCACTTTTTCTGCTGTTGATCGTACGAAATGGGCCTCCCCGGCTTCAGGCCAATCGCCAGCAGGGCGGTGAAGATATGAGATGGCTTGGCGTCGGTGCGCAGAACCGATTCGTGTTCGTTGGTCCCGCGCACGCAACAGTAAAACTCCAGCGGCGCATTGACTCCCAGCGCCTCGCATTCCACACGCACCTGCCGCTTGGCCGGAATGAAATCGACATGGGGCAGATGGCCAACTTTGTCGCCCGAGCCATCCTCCGGAGCTTGCGCATGCACTTGCAGCGGCAACGTGACGACGCAGATGAATGCAAAAATGGGAATCGCAATACGCGGCATGTGGACCTCCGGAGGCAACTCCAGAGTCTATCCATGCTTAACGTGGCTCGCCACCGCGTTTGCGACAGGCGTGACCTTCTCAGGCTCGGGCCGAATCCTCTTCCCCTTCGGCCGGACCCAGCGCAGGCTGGATTCGATTGAAATAGAGCGACCCTTCGAACCAGCCCGGCGCCGCCTCCCGGCAGCGCAGGAGTGTGCAAGGAATGCTCAGCACATTGCCGTCGGGCGCTTCCAGTTCCAGCACGCCGCCATATCCTAGCGGCAGCCGATGGGCGGTGATGAAGCCCAGGCCCTTCTCGTTGGCATCGCGGGTATAGATCTGCCAGGGCGGCGTGCCCGGCGCATCGCTGAACAGGCGCAGCGACGCCTCGGTGCGATACGGATCGCGGCAGACGCCTCGCCGCTCTTGGCGGGAATATTCGCCGGTCTCGATTGCCGAGAGGATCATTTCCACCTGTGGCGGAAATTTGGCCATGGGCCGTGCGGCCTTGGCAATGCTGGTGCTGTTAGACGTCGTTGCCACCATTTCCAAATCCTCTCCATCTATCCCATAGCCAGTCGCAACAAACGTTGCGGGACTGACGCTTTTGCCGCCACGGATGAATCGGGCGGCCGCAGATGGACCCTACGATACATTTTGACGCGCGGGCAAACCGGCGACGGAAAATCGCAAGGCCCCATAATGAGGATCGGCAAATAGCCCACGCAGCGTTAGCGCCAGCACCCTCTGTAATCAAGGCGCGGCTGAAGAACCTCTTTCGATTCAAGGATTTCTTTTCAACCGGCGAAGCGTACGAATCCGCTGCCTGACCCGTTACAATTGCGCAAGTCGTGACTTCCGTTCAACTTGAACATCTTCACAAGCAGTTTGGCCAGACGGTGGCGCTCGACGACATTAATCTCCAGATCGCGGCGGGCGAACTGTTTTTTCTGTTGGGGCCTAGTGGCTGCGGCAAAACGACACTGCTGCGCATCATCGCGGGGCTCCTTCAACCCACCAGTGGGCGGATTAACTTCAACGATCGAGATGTGACGCAGCTTGGTACCGAGAAACGCAATGCGGTGATGTGCTTTCAAAGCTATGCGCTGTGGCCGCACATGAGCGTGCGGGAGAATATTCGCTTCGGCCTGCGCGTGCGGAAGATGCCGGCCAACCAGCAGCGCAAGCAGATCGATTCGGTGCTCGCGCTGGTGCAGATGCAGCAATATGCCGACCGTCGGCCCAATGAGCTTTCAGGCGGTCAGCAGCAGCGCGTGGCTTTGGCGCGGGCGCTGGCGGTGAAGCCGGCCTGCCTGCTGCTGGATGAGCCGTTGAGTAATCTGGACGCGAAGCTGCGCCTGGAGATGCGCAGCGAAATTCGGCGGATCTGCAAATCGGGCGGTTACACGACCATCTACGTCACGCACGATCAGAAGGAAGCGCTGAGTGTCGCCGACCGAATCGCGCTGTTGAAGGACGGGCGATTGGTACAAGTTGGAACGCCTGCCGATTTGTATCAGCGCCCGGCCAACAGCTTCGTCGCCGATTTCATCGGGCAGACGAATCTGATTGCCGGGATGGTGGTGGGGCGGCAGGGGGATCTGCTAAAGATTGAAACACCCGCGGGAATGATCAATGCAAAGGGAGCTTCACTGGGTGGCCAGAACGTCGTGGTCAGCATCAGGCCCGAGCAGATTCACCTGTCGCGAAATGGCGACGTCCATGCCACATCCTCGAAACCTGAAATAAACCATCTTCGAGGATGGCTGGACCAGACCACATTTCTGGGCGAATCGAGCGAGCACGTGGTGTCAATCAATGGCCACCAGCTTAAGGCCATCAGTTCGCCTCCCATGATGGAGTCGGCGGGCGAAGTGGGCCTTCAATTCAGCGCGGCAGATGTGATGGTCCTGCCGGAATGACTTTGACGCCCATCTTTGCGATGAAATATGTCCCCATCATTCTCTTCATCCTGGTCCTGACCGGACCGTTGTTGATCTGGCATCGCCTGACGCGCGCGATGAATCCGCGGGAGCATGCGAATGCCGAGCGGCTGGTGGTGGTGACGCCGCATAATGACGATATTCGCCGGGAATTTGGCCGGGCTTTCGATCAATGGCATCAGCAGAAGTATGGAACGTCCGTCGTGATTGACTGGCGCGTGCCCGGCGGATCGACCGACATCCGCCGGATGCTCGAAGCGGCTTATCAGCCGTATCGGGTCAACGGAAAGCTGCCGCCGGATACCAACGTCGGCCTGGACGTGATCTTCGGCGGCGGCGATTTCTTCTTCGATGTCGAGCTCAAGCCGCTGGGTGTTTTGGAGCCCATGCACATCGACCCCGCCCTTCTGAAAGCCGCTTTTCCCCAGCCGACGCTTGCGGGCGTGAAGCTTTACGACCTGGCCAAGTCGCCCGATGGACGGCCGGCGCCAAGCTGGATTGGCGTCTGCCTGAGCAGCTTCGGGATCGTTTATAACCCCGATGTCTACCGATCGATCGGCCTGCCGCTGCCTTCGCCGGAGCATGGCTGGCATGATCTGACCGACCCGCGGCTTGCCGGTTTGCTGGCTTTGGCTGATCCCGCGCACAGCGGGTCGGCCGCCGTCGCGTATCAGATGGTCATCCAGCGGAATATGGCCGATGCGGAGTCGGCACTGTTCAAAGCCAATCCGCCGATGGCGCATCTGACTCGCGCGCAGCAAGCAACGAACGTTCAATATCAGGCCGCGATCGCCCAGGGTTGGAAGCGCGGCATGTCCGACCTGCTCAAAATAGCCGCCAATGCCAGGTATTTCGTCGATTCCTCGACGATTGTGCCCAATGACGTTGCGCGCGGCGAAGCCGCCGCCGGGATCGCAATCGATTTTTACGCGCGGGTAACGGAAGAAACGGTCGGATCGAACCGCGCCCGTTTTTTCGCGCCGATTGGCGCCACCGCGATCACGCCCGATCCGGTTACCATTCTCCATGGAACGCATGGCCGACGCCTGGAACTGGCACAACATTTTGTCGAGTTTCTTCTTTCCGTTCCCGGCCAGCGGCTCTGGCAATTGAAAGTCGGACAGCCCGGCGGCCCGTTCGAGCGCGCTCTTCGCCGGCCACCCATCCGGCAGGATGTCTACAACGATCGCACCGGCTGGTCGGACCAGGATATCAACCCATTCCAAACCGCAAATGGTTTTAACCAGCGCAACGACTGGATGGCGCTCTTCACCGATTCCCGCCCCATCTGGGTGGCGGCATGGATTGACTCGCGCGATGCCCTCAAGCATGCCTATGCGACGATTCTTCGCGTGCTGAATTACGATCGTCGCCAGGAACTCATCGATTCTTTGGCCGATCTACCGATCAACATGAGCGACGTCGAATCCCTGCGCCGCCAGAGGATATCCATGCAAGCCTCCAACGGCGACGTCGATGCCTGGCGCGCCCGCCAGCAGCTTCAATGGGCATCGCGCTTTCGGGCGCACTATGCGGATGTGGAACGGCGGGCACGCGATGAATGAGAACCCCTCAGAACCTGCTGCCAATGAAGACAGGATGCCGACCATGCGGCAATACCGCGCGGTGGCGTATCAGCTCAAGGAGATTGAGGAGCAATTGCGCTCGGCAAAGCTGGAATCGGCGGCCGATGATCTGGCCCGGGCGGCGGCGCTGTTTGGACCGGCGCTGGTGCGGGATTTTCTGGACGAGAGCCGGCTGGTGCTGGTTAATTTGTTGCTGGGCGAACGGACGTTGGCGCCGGCGGTTATGGATGCGTCGCTCGGTGTGATCGCGATGATCGACAAGGCCATGCAGGAGATGGGCGAGGCATGACCACCACAATGCTCAGCACACCCGCGCGGCCCGCCCTCCGTTTGAAGCGCCGTGATGGCGCGCGCACGGAACCATTTCACATTGTTCTTACGGTCCTGCTTTACCTGTTCTTCGGTGTCTTTCTGCTTTGGCCCATCGTTCAGATCGTGAAGACCGGATTTGTCGATCGCGCGGGTCATTTCACGCTCACCTATGTTCATCTGATTCTGCGCGATCCGGTTCTGCTTCGCGGATTGTTCAATGCCGCGGAAGTAGCGGCACTGGTGACGGCGGCGACGCTGGCAATTTCGCTGCCGCTGGCGATCCTCGGCGTGCGCTATGAATTTCCCGGCCGTTCCCTGCTGAGTGGACTTTTGCTGGTGCCATTGATTTTGCCGCCATTTGTTGGAGCGATTGGCGTGCAGATGGTGCTGGGGAGGTATGGGCCATTAACTCAGCTTCTGCACGCGGGCGGGGCGGGGATCGATTGGCTCGGGCGCGCGCCGCTCGCGGGCATCGTCATCGTCGAGGCGCTGGGGCTATATCCGATCATGCTGCTCAACCTTCAGGCGGCGCTCGCGAACATCGATCCCGCGATGCAGCAGGCGGCGGCCAACCTTGGCGCAGGGCGCTGGACAGTTTTCCGACAAATCACCTTGCCGCTGGTGCGACCCGGCTTATTTGCGGGCTGCACGCTGGTGCTGATCTGGAGCTTTACGGAGCTGGGCACTCCGCTCATTTTTGATTTCAACACGATCACGCCGGTGCAGGTCTTTCATCAGATCACCGATGTGGCATCCAATCCGCTGCCCTATGCGCTGGTTGTCGTAATGCTGGTGGCGTCGGCGCTGCTTTATGTGGTCGGAAAAGTCGTGCTGGGAAAGCCATTTGATTCTGGGACGACCAGGGCATCAATAGCGAGCAGCGCAACGCGGCTAAAAGGCTGGCGCGGCTGGCTTGTCACATTGGCATTTCTCCTTGTCTTTCTGCTGGCGGTTATCCCGCACGTCTCGGTCATCGTGACGAGCTTCAGCGCCACCGGCGCCTGGTACCGCTCGATTCTGCCGACGCATTGGACGATCGAGCATTATCGCAGCGCGCTGATCGATAACATGGCGATGCGCAGCGTACTCAATTCGATCGGCTACGCCGCCGGGGCGACGGTGCTGGCGGTGTTGGCCGGGTTCGCGGCGGCGATCGTCGTCGTTCGCAGCACGGTTCCCGGCCGACAGCTTCTTGATTCGCTCTCGATGCTGCCGCTGGCGGTGCCGGGACTGGTGCTCGCTTTTGGATATTTGTCGATCAGCATTTGGCTGCGGGAAAAACTGGGGGCGAGAACGCCGCGGTTTCTGGATGTCCAGGAGTTTCCGGTGGTGATGCTGATTCTGGCTTATGCCGCGCGGCGATTGCCTTATGTGGTGCGAAGCGCGGTTGCGGGGCTGCAGCAGACGCCGCGCGATCTGGAACTGGCGGCAGCCAACCTTGGCGCCTCAAAATCGACTGTCCTTACACGAATAACCGGGCCGCTCATTATGGCCAATCTGGTGGCAGGAGCGCTGCTGGCCTTCGCGTTTGCTATGGTCGAAGTCAGCGATTCAATCATCCTCGCCCAGCGGACCGATTACTTCCCCATCACCAAGGCGATTCTCGATTTCACGCAGCGGTTGGGTGATGGGTTGTATGTCGCAAGCGCCCTGGGCGTTTGGGCCATGGTGCTGCTGGCGCTGACGATCTGGATTGCCAATTCGCTGCTCGGGCGAAAGCTGGGAGCCGTGTTCCGGATTTAATAATGATCGCGGGGTAATCGCATATGCCGGCTCGTAGCACAGCCTTGCGGGCTGTGAATCAAAAAATCACAAGTTGGAAGCCTGTGCTACGGGTGCCCATAGGACCGGCGGCCCCAGCCGGGTAAGATGAAGCATGATGATGCAACGCAAGAAGATGCTGACGGGCGCCTTGGGATCAGTCGTGGTTGCAGGCGCAGCGACGATGATCGGCTGCGCAACTCAGCCGCCGCCCACGCTACCACCGTCGGCCTTCACGGATCATCGGCCGCTAGGCGAATACGGCGCGGAGAATCCGGTCGATCGAACCGGCCCACAATATGAAGGGCGAAATGAGCCATCGCTGCTTGCGCCGCAGAGGCAGGCGGTTTCCCCGGCCGTGCAGAATGCCATGCCCGCGCCGACCATGCCGCCCACGCAACCGGCGCAGCCTGCGGTTGCAGAGTCAACATCAGCAACGCGTCCCGCGACTGGCCCCGGCTCCGGCATCAGCACCTCGCAATACCAGATCGTCGGCACCGTCGTCACCAACGTAAATGGCAAGCCTATTTTTGCCGACAAGATTTTGTCGCGGATCGAGCCGGCCCTGGCTGCTGCAGCGCGGTTATCGCCCAGCGTGGAGGCATTCCAGACCCAGGCTGCCAAGGAGGCGCACGACGAGCTGGCGAACGAGATCAACGATGAGCTGGAATTTGCCGCCGCCGAGCGGTCGCTTCCCAAAGCCGATCAGGACCTGGCGGCCAGGATCACCACCGAATGGGTCAACGTGCAGGTGCGCCAAGCCGGTGGCTCCGAAGCCGTCGCGCGCCAGCGATGGGCTCAGCAGGGCGTCAGTTTTGAAGAGATCAAGCGCCAGCAATACCGGGAAAATCTCGTCAGGATTTACTACACGAAGCGAATTTATCCTCTTATTCACGTGACTGCCGATGACATGCGCCGCTATTATGAGCAGAACATCCGGCAATACGCTGTCGCTGCCGCAGTGAAGTTCCGGGTCATCAGGATCGACGCCGCCACCAGGGGCCACGCTCAGGCGATTGAACTTGCCAAGAGCCTCTACGATCGCGCCCGCGGCGGAGCCGATTTCGCGGAGCTTGCCGCCAAGGATAATGATGATCCGATTCTCAAGAGCACGCGCGGCTCTGTGGGCATCGACGGATGGATGGAGAAGGGGGCATATGCTCAGGAAGATGTCGAGCGCGAGGTCTGGAAGCTTAAGCCGGGGCAGATTACCGACCCGATCGATCAAGGGAATGCAATTTATATTGCGAAGCTGGAAGATATCCGGACGGGTAAGGCCCAGCCGTTTGACGATCTGGATCTTCAGGAAAAGATCTACGAGCTTCTGCGACGCCAGCAATTCAATGAGCTGCGCCAGCAGTATCTGCAGAATCTGATGTCCAAATCCGTGATCAATCCCGATCCGCCGGACATGGCTCCGCTGATGGATATGATCATGCAGAAATACCCGCGCTGGACCCGGCAGCCATCATGATTCAGCCCATTGGCAAAACTTGAAAAACCGCCTTGGCAGGCTATCCTTCCCTCACCTGATTTCGTGCCGAAGTAGCTCAACGGTAGAGCACCGCTTTCGTAAAGCGGGGGTTAAGGGTTCAAATCCCTTCTTCGGCTTTTCCCCCATTCCTCGGCAGGGCTCGTCATTTCTCCGGCGATAGCCGGACCACTGCGCCGCCGGCGGAGTCGAGGTTTAGCTTAAGAGTATCGCCAGCAGATACCTGCTGGACGCTTTCGACGGTGCGATGATTTGTCTTCCAGTTCGGATCATCGCTCTCAATCTGTGCGCGATACTTTCCCTTTCCCAGCAGTCGCAATGGAACATCCCGCGTCCGCGCATTCCCAGCGTTCATCGCACCCACGTACCAATCGTCGCCTTTGCGGCGGGCCATGACGATGTAATCCCCAACCGCGCCCGTGAGGCACCGGGTTTCGTCCCAGTTGGCGGGGATTCGAGCGAGCATCGGAAGGGCGGGATGGTTTCGATAGGCCGACGGATAATCGGCAACCATCGGCAGGTGATTCTCAAAGACAACATACGTGGCGAGCATGAAGCCGGGTGAGCCCATCACCAGCGGCGCGGTGTTGCGGGGCTTGAATTGCTCGACCGGCACGCCGCGAAAGCTTCCCTGATGAAAATCCATTGGGCCGGCAAGCATGCGCGTGAAGACGACCGTCAACTGATGTTCGGGTGAACAGCCGAGCGGATCCCATTTGTCATATTCGAGATTCAGCACGCTCTCGCTGGTCAGCAGATTGGGGTAGGTGCGCTCGAGGCCCGTGGGCTTGAAGACGCCATGGAAGGTGACGGTCAGATGATTGGCGGCGGCTTTCTCCACGACCTCTCGAAGGAAGTTGACCATTTCCTGATCGTCGCGATTCATGAAATCGAGCATGACGCCTTCGATGCCCCATTGGTGATAGAGCGGAAAGACCCGGTCCATCTTCCCTCTGACGTCCTCCCAATGGAGCCAGAGGCGCAGCTTTACGCCTTTGCTTTTTGCATAGGCAAGGACCTCCGGCAGATCGATCTCCGGCACCGCCTTGGTGATGTCGGCAGGCGTATGGGGACCAATCTGGCAGCCATACCAGCCGATGTTTTTGTAGCCGTCGAGGCTGTGATAGGGGATGTGAGCCGCGGCACAGAAGTCGATGTAATACTTCATCGTGGCGGTGTTCAGGCCGGGCTTGAAAGGCACATTTTCCAGGTAGTAATCGTTCCACCAGGGGAACGTCGTCTTTCCCGGATGGATCCAGGAAGTGTCGGACAGCGCGCAGGGCTCGCTCAGGTTGAACACGATATCGCTGTCGAGCAATGAGCCGGGCGTGTCGCCAAGGAGAAGCACCCGCCAGGGCGAATCGTGCGGCAGCGCCGCCCGCACCGCGATCTTCGGATTGTCCGGCAAAGGCGAAAGCCGGCTGATCAGCGAGCCGGGATGCTTGCTGTTCGCGGCCAGATACATCCCGGCATAATCGGTCAGATTGGCTTCGGTGATTCCAACCCATCCTGCGCCGGGGCATTCGATCGAAGTCGGCAGTCCAATGAGCCAATTGTCCGGAATCTGGTTTACCTGCTTCTTCTGATATCGCCCTTCAAATGAGGTCGTGAAGCTGTTGAGTGGCAGACAATATGCAACCGCGCCGCTCGGCAGCGAAAACTCCGTTTGCTCGGATGACAGCGCGAGATCTTTCCAGCTTGCCTGGCTGGGAAAGAGATAGTGAAAAGCCGCGCCATCGTCATAGGCGCGAAACTCCACCGTCCATTGCTTTGACGACGCGCGATCGCGCAGCGACACGATGCCTTCCATACAGGAATCGACGATATGGCTGTGTTTCCCGACTGCAACGGTGTATTGCGCATGATGCGGTCGCACTTTTGTCGATTCGATGGCGCTTGGCCCGCCGACTGTTGAGCCATCTTCAAATGTCGCTCCCAGGCGGGAATCCAGAAGGATTGGATGGTTTTTGTAAAAGACGCGCCAGCAAGGCACGTCGGTTTCATTTCCGACCTTCTTCAAAGATATCTCGATTCGCACACTTCGATTCGGCGACTCGATAAGAAACGGAGCCGTTTGCTGGGCGCAAGCGAAGTTGGCAAGGGTCAGCAGGGCGATGACGGAAAGAGGAAATATGCGTGGGTTCATGAATGGAATCCGGATTGGGAGATGCGATGATACCCGCGCAGCCCGTCAATGGAAACAGATTTCGCAATGCCTATGCCGGGTCATATCCCCGGCCGCCCCAGGGATGGCATCGCATAATTCTGCGGAAGGCCCTCCATCCGCCGCGAAAGGGGCCGTATTTGTTGATCGCGTCGATCGCATACTGGCTGCAACTCGGCTCAAATCGGCAATGGCCGCCCATGAAGCGGCCAAGCGTGGCGCGGTAGAGCAATACGAACTGGATCAACAGCCAACGCATGGATTCCTATTTTATGCTTCCCTCTCCCGGTACTCCGGGGGAGGGTCAGGGTCGGGGCCTTCAGTGAGCTTGCGATCCCCCTCCCCAGCCCTCTCCCGGCGTACCGGGGGCGGGGGGAGAAGAGCCTCCGACGTTTTTCTCACGCA
>JANWHF010000247.1 GCA_025450555.1 Tepidisphaeraceae bacterium
GCTGACGACGGGCAGGCCGGTCATGGCGACGACCGGCTGACTTGTTTGGGCGGCGCCCGGTGGCGGGATCGCGCCCGACGTCGGAGCGCCGGAGTCACCCATCCGCGCTAGCATTTTGCCGGCTGGACCCCCGCCTCCGGATTGCGGGCCGCCCGCCCCGGACGCTGCTCCAGCCGCGGCACCTGCAGCGGCACCCGCAGCCGCAGCGGCGGCGGCTGCAGCACCAGAGGTGCCCGCGCTGTCGTTGGCGGTCGGGCAGGTGGTCGATGGAGTCAGAGATGACGGAGATTCCCACGGCGGGTTGGCCGAGTAGTAGCCGAACAGGATTCGCTCCTCCAGCTCTTCGACCCGAAGATTCCTTGGGCCGCGCACCGGGCCGAGCTACAAATATCGCGAGAGTTGTAAATGCCACAAATGACGCGGCTGATGGCACCTGCCAGACGAGCGCGCACCGAGAGCGTGGAAGCAGACATGGGCTCCTCCCTGAGAAAGGAACTTTACGGAAATTTCGATTCGCCCTCCGGCGCAGAACTGCGTCGGAGCGGCGCGAATGATATATGCGGTCCCATTGACTTCAAGAAGAAAATCGGCGGGTGGTCGAATCCTCTCTGTCAAACCGTAGCGAGTATTGCGATTTGCTGTGTTCGCCGTCCGCGAGATGCAAATCGAGAAACCTAAGGCGGATTGGGCAAAATACGAAGTGCGGTAGAATTCCCCGCCGAGTTCGCTTGTCTTTATTGCGGAAAAATTTTTGTTTTGTCTTGTCCAGTCTGGTATTCGGGCGCTTGAAAAAGAGGACTTGCGGCCCTTCGATGCAGCTCCCTTCGACGAGCCAGGGCGGGCAGGACACCCTTTGACGTGGCTCAGGACAGGCGGGGCGCGCGTGTGAGATACTTATTTTGCGGGAAAAATACATCCAAGCCGATCGTTCGGCGTAAGTGGATGCCCAGCAGACTGTTAGGCGGCGGAACAAGTAAAATGCCTTGACAGAAGTGCGGGGCGCATGTACCTTATTCATCAATAAATTGCTAAATGCGTAGCTGCTTGTACGGCCTAGTCTTATCTCAAAAACAGGGGTCATTTTAGGGGTCAAAAACGGTCAAAAAGCGCCCCGTTTTGTTCCATTCTGTTCCATGTACGGAGACGTACTATCGTATCCAGTTGATCGTGCGTGATTTGCGATGAGGGCCAAATTGGGGCGCGGCGGAGCGCGCGGCCCACTGCGCGCCCCCGCATGGACCGAGCAATGATGCACGGCGGGGCTATTGTCCCTGAGCTGGACCCGGCCCGACGGGATTCACCAGCGACGGAGTCGGCTCTTCATTGGCCGCATTGGACAACTGCGGCACTCGGCCGGGGGCGCTGGCCTTGGGCGGCTGGACGCCTTCGGGGCGAGTGAGATTGGGGTTCTTCCAGATGTTGGTGAGCGTCGCGGAATCGGAAGGCAGCACGACGAGCTTCTGGTCCTTGTTTTCGCTGCCGAGGTAGACGCCTTCGGGGCTCATGTAATGGATGGTCATCGAGCCATCGAGACCGAGTCGATCATGGATCGGCACCGCGCGAACGGTTTGGCCGGCAAAGGTGACTTTCTGTTCCGGCATCACGTCGACGTACCGCATCATGACTTCGCGCAAGTCGGGCACATAAGTCGCAAAGAGATAGCCAGACGGACGACTTAATGGAACAAGTCGAGGCAGGAGTTGCGCAACCGCCTGCGGCAGATACCAGGGGGGAAGCTTGCGCGTGATCGGTTCGGGCGATTCATGGCTCGTGCGGAGATTGACGTCCAGATTGTAATCGTCGTGAACCTCAATCCAGGATTTCGAATCAGCATTGAATTGTCCGAGGGCGCCGCCGTCGTCCTTGTTCATCCGCATCACTTTGGGAGCGATGCGCTTGTCGCTGGAGCCGATCTCCTGGACGTAATCCTTCTGCTTGGCGGTGTCGTCGGTGAAGATCACCAGGCGAGACCACTCTTCATTTTTGCGATCAGCGGTAACGAAGAACCAATTGGCCGAGTCGGTTTGAATCGGGCCGCGCGTGTGATCGGCGCGGACGGCATCGGCAACCATGCGCGAGCGAATGCCAACCAGAATGCCCTCGCCGGGCTTGACGAGATCGCGCTCACTCTTGCCGCTTTGAATTTCATCGCGCGTCAGCGGACGCGGGATGCCGGCGGCGGTTTCTTCGGTGATGTAGCTGTAGCCGATGTCCTTGCCATCGCGGATGTAACGAAGCCATTGCTCCTTGATGAGCGCCGCGTGCATCTTGCTGGGAATGAGATTGACCAGCAGCGTGCGCGTTCGATAGAGGCGGGAATTCTGGTCCTGGCGAATCGCCTGGCCGTCGAGAAGACGGACGGAGTCGAGCATGCTGGAAAACATCGCGACTGCCGCACGTTCACCGGCATCGTCGTTGCCGGCGTCGGCGTTTGGAGCAAGGCCGGGCGTGGTGAAAGTCAGAAGATAGTAAAGCCGCTCGCTGGCCTGGATCAGTGCCTGTTGGGAAAGAAAGTGCTGCGTGCCTTGCGAATAGCGAAGGGCGATCAGGCCGACGTTTGGCTTTTCAAGCTCTGGATGATGGCGATCGATTACGCCGCCTTCAGAAATGTTTGTGACATCCTGGCGGAGAATCTTGCAGCCGGGGATTCCAGACTGAAGGTGGGCAACCGTTTCCTCCAGCAGCCCATGCACCGGCGTGCCAAAGTTGTTGCGGCCATCGGTCAGCGAGCGCGCCTCGGGCGGCGTGATCCGAGCCAGCGACAAGCGCCAGTTCAGCTTTGCGTTGGCCCACTCTGCGACATATTTGGAATCGAGCCGATTCACCAGTTGGCAAGCAGCCGGCGGAGAAATCGAAATGCCGGCCGACGTGCTTTCAAAGCGAGGCCCCAGTGCGTCCAGCGAATCGCTCCCGCGCGCATCGCCTTGTGAAAGAACCGAAGGCGGCGAGGGAGGTCCCGCCGCCGGTTCATCGGCAAAGGCCACTGAAATGCCCAGCAGGGCGGTGACAATGGCACCGCTCGAGAAGCCAATCCATCGATTGGTCCGTCGACGAAGTCCTGGATGTGTAGCGGGATTCATAATGCCTCTCCTCGATGCCAAATCGGTGATGCTGATTCTTGGAGCTTTCAGGACGCGAACGAGGTTAACACCCGGCAAGTCTGTATCATATCGACCGGAAGGGCCTTTTCAGTGGCGTTCTTACCCAAAAATGTGGCTTTTTTGCCCACCACTCCGCCCAAGGGGGACTGCTTTTAGAACCCATTAGAGCCGCTGGATTCATCAGATACGTACTGCAACCCCCAAGGGTTGGCTCTCGCCACGGTTTGCCCCTTGCCATGCAAGTCTTTGAGCGACTGGACGAAGCGTTTGAAAAGCTGGATATCTCCCGGAACGAAAATCGGTGGACCCGTCATTTTGACAAGGACGAGGCGATTTGGGGGCAAAAGCGCGAATGCGGCTAAATAGCCCGGTCGCATCGATTCGCCGCTGATTTTCATCGGCACTTCGATCCATACGCCCTTCTGGCCTAAAAAGTCGATGTTTTGAAAATCGCCAGCCGGGAACTCGTCATTGAAAAAGCTCATGGCCACATCCAGCGACGAAGTCTGACCCTCGTCTCTCACCGGCTCGTCAAGGATGTGGATTTGCCGGCCCCGCTTCTGGCCCGGTTCGTCAACTGTGATGTAGCTGCCAACCCGAGATCTGACCACCGAAGCAGTCCATCCGGCTGGCGCCTCCACCGAAAAAACGCCGACCTTTCCCGTTTCCCATTTGGCTGGATAAATGCGGGCGGCATGGGCGCGGCTCATAAGCCACGCCAGCAGGATGCTGACACCCAGCACAAGGGTGAGCACCGCTTGCATCGCCATTCGCCGGGCGCGCGTGTATTCAACGGGTCGGCCCATAGATGCATTATAATCGTCCGCGGGCGGTTGTCGCGAGGCAGGCGATCATACTTGTAGTGTTGGCGGCGCAAGCCGGCGGTATTGCTCGACCAGATCCAACTCTTCGGGGGCTAGCAAAAGATCGATATCGCTATCGTTACCTTCTCGCGGCTCAGTGAACGTTGCCACGCGAGAAAGCCTTCGCTTGCGATGAACCACGCCGACCGTGAATTGTGCTGTAAAGATGTAGCGATAGGTCATTCGATCGGTGCTGTAAATCAAATCGTTAATCACCAGATCAGCCGCGCCGGGGATTGGAAAGTTCCCAGCAATACGTGGCGTCAGGCCCAGCGAATCACCTTGGGCGTAATTCATGTTCCAGCCTGCTGCCAGGGCGCGCAGTGTCTTTCTTCGACCGCGATGCCTGATTCGCTGCCCAATGGCCGCGATTACAGCCAGGCCGATCGTAAGACCCAGCAGGCCAAGAGGAGACATTCGGTAAAACCTGGTGTG
Organism: Tepidisphaeraceae bacterium; assembly: GCA_025450555.1. Taxonomy (GTDB): domain Bacteria; phylum Planctomycetota; class Phycisphaerae; order Tepidisphaerales; family Tepidisphaeraceae; genus JANWHF01. The sequence goes on from JANWHF010000247.1 coordinate 4,400, forward strand.
CGGGCCGTTTCGGAGCGACTATCGCCGGGGCGCCTTTTTCTCCGGCTCCTTCGTCAGATCGATCCCGTAATCAGGAAGCGATGAAGGCAGCTCATGGATCCAGGCAAACGTCTGCTGAAACCGAGGATCGAGCTTGGCGCGAACCATTGGCCTGAAATTGGCCGCCTTGGGGTGAGGCGTTTCAGCCACGTTTTGGGGCAGCATATATTGCAATAATGTGGAACGCTCGGGAAATTCGCGGTTGACCAGCGGCTTCTGCACCTTGTCCACCGTTTGCACGTAGGTCTGCATGATCAGGAAATTCGTATAGGTCATCTCATTGGCGTTGGGCGCGCTGGTGAAGAGGTAGAAGGTTCCGCCATCGTGCTTCGGCCCGCCATGGCATCCGCCCGTCGCGCAGCCGGCAATGACGATCTTTTGGATTCGCGCCCTGAAATCCGAAACGGTCGCCGGATCAGTCAGGATATGCACGCCCGACCAGAGATCCGGCTTGCCATTGGTGAGAATTTGGATCGCCTGCGCCTGAACGCTCAATCGCTGGAATTGGGCGACCGTCACATCAGAGCCGGCCAGGAAGCGCTTGCGGGCATCGGCATCAATGGTGATACGCAACGGCTGATTCTTGTCCCACTCGAGCTGGCGAATGCGGTTGATCTCTTCGGGCGTAACCATGCGCGTCGCCATCGGCGAAGAGGGGGCCTCTGAAGTGCTTTCCCGCGTCGTTGGCGTTTCGTTGCTGGCCTGCGAACTTGGGGGCAGCGGCTTTTCCCCGCGCTGCAGGCGAATCTGCGCATCGACCGATTCCAGATCGTCCTTCGCGCGTTTATTATCCGGCTCGATCTTCAATGCCTCTTCGAGCACATCGCGGGCAACGTCATACGCGCCGTTGTCGCGAGCGAATTCGGCCAGGCTGACACGCCCATTCGCATCTCGCCGATCGAGCTTCGCCACGCTTTTTTTGACCTGCTCGGCAACCTGGTCGGCATACACGATGTCTTTGATGTTCCCCTTGTTGATGGTGACCGTTCGTTTGCCGCCCTTTGGATCGGGCTGGACGATGTTAACGCTGGTCGCCTGCTCGACCACGTCTCCGGTATACCGCTGGCCATCCTGCGTGACGACCATACCTTGACGCGCCATGACAGCCGAACCCAGCATCGCCACGACGCACATGCCGACGATCCATTGCAGCTTCATTGATGTCTCCTTCTTGTCAGCGGCTCGTATCCTAAATCAGAAACCGGAATTGTGGCAAGTTCTGGAAAATCAAAGCGCAGCGCGCGGGAATAGAGATGTGAGTTCAATGGAGGCTATCGAGAATCTAAAGCAGTGGCCGCACGCGCCCATCGCCGTGGCCGGAACTTTTGCCCCAGATTCCCGGCAGAGGCTTGCCGCAATCGGGACAAAGGCCATTTTCCCGCACACGATTTTCCGTGACCAGGAATCCATGCCGACGGATTACCGTTGCATTGCAATGATGGCAGCGCGTGTTTTCCCATTCCCCAACCTGGCCGGGAAGATTGCCGAAATAGAGATATTTCAGGCCCGCCTGCCGGCCCATTTCGACGATTTTCATGAGGTCTTCAGTAGTCGTTCGGCGATAGCCTTCGGTCATCTTGTAATCGGGATGAAACGCCGTCATGTGCCAGGGCATCAGCGGATCGATTGATGCGAGAAATTCCGCCAAACGCTTCAGATCATCCGCATCATCGCTGAACCCCGGCACGACGAGCGTAACGATCTCCACCCAGAAGCCGCGCTGCTTGAGCATGCGAATGGTCTCGGTGACGTTTTCGAGGACGCCGCCAAGCTGGCGGTAGTTGCGAGGATTGAAAGTCTTCAGATCGACTTTGTATGCATCCACATGCGGCCGGATGAAATCGAGCACCTGCGGCGTGCCGTTGCCATTAGAGATGTAAGCACAGCGAAGTCCGCGCGCCTTGCCCTCCTTGAAGACATCAACTGCCCATTCGCTGGTGATCAACGGCTCGTTGTAGCTGGAGGCAATCACTGGCGCGCCCTGACGAACGGCCATATCTGCAAGCTGCGCCGCGGTCGCCTGTCGAGGCGGGGCGGCGGCATCCGGGTCGCGGAGCATTTGGCTGGTCACCCAGTTCTGGCAGTAGCCGCAGTGAAAATCGCAGCCGAGCATGCCGAAGGTGAGTGCATCACTGCCTGGCAAAACGTGGAAGAAGGGCTTCTTCTCGATGGGATCGCAAGCCAGCGCGCCGACATAGCCGAAGGGAACCTGAAGCGTTCCCTCTTCATAGAAGCGAACGCGACAAACGCCATCCCGCCCCGGCTTGATCACGCAACGATGGCCGCAGGCGAAGCATTGAATCGCCCCGTCTGGCTTTCGCTCGATCAGCGCCTCGGCCGCCGGCGCGCTGAACTGGTGGAGCATCTGCTTGAGGCTCGCTAGGCGTTGCTTGCTTTCAAGGACGTCGAGGGAGGGCATATGCGTACTCCGTCAC
>JANWHF010000248.1 GCA_025450555.1 Tepidisphaeraceae bacterium
ATCCTGAGTTTGAGCATTATCGCTCGAGCAATTCACTGATTCGGTCGCACGGGCTGCTCGATTTCGTATTTGCCGCTGAAGAAGAGCCGCACGATCCGGACGATGTCTTTGGCCGATTGCGCTGGGGTGGGCAATTCGTTTATCTGACGCGCCATCCGGCCAAGTTGGATGCGATAGCGGAACAGTTCTCCCATCGCGGATACTCGGTTGTCCGCCCGCCAACCTATTACCGCACGGGGCCGTTGCGTTTCTTGCCGTTCCTGGGCCATCGGGTGCATTACTTCATCGCCCGCAAGGTTTATCTCGCCCGGCCCAAGGAGATCACGCAGCGATTTACCTATCACGTGGAGCTGGTTCCGCCCGGGCCTTCGATGGGGACGCTCGCGACCAACGGCTATGTCGTGCAGAAGGAAGTGCCGACGCTGGAGCGCGTAATGGGGCGACTTCGCGCCAAGTTCAGCGATGTGCCGATGAAGGTCATCGAGACGCGGGCGCGGAAATTCACCGAGAAAATCTTCCCGCTCTTCCTGACGCGCGAAGCGGCGATGCTGAAGATTCTTCAGCGCGATCTGCCAGAGGTTTACGCGCGCCGCGTTCCGACGCTCATTGAAGCTGAAAAGGACGATCGAGGCTACGTTCGACGGATGTGGATGAAATGGCTGCGCAATGGCGGCCGAGTTTTGACGCAGATGGAATTTGCCCGGCAAAGCGCGGAGCTTCTTCGCGTCGTTCATGAGATGGCCAACATCATCCATCTCGATCTGCGCCTCGATAACTTTGTCATCACCGATGAAGGCGTGGGATTTGTCGACTTCGGCTCTGCGGTGCGCATGGGTGAGAATATCCAGGGCAACCCGATGCTCAACACGCTCTTCGAAGAGCTGATGCGTACGAGCCAGATTCAGCGCATGCTCGACAAGATGCGCACCAATGGCTCGCTGACCAGCTACATCATCAGCGACGCGTATGGGAAAGTAGACAAGGCGGTCGATCTATTTTACCTGGCGGTGCAGATCAAGCAGCCGATTTCAAACCCGGATCTCACCGGCTTGATTCGCTACGAGCCCGGGAGCGAAGAAGCCACCGCTCTTGCGCAGCTCAGCCAGGATATTCTCAAGCCGCCGGACCCGGCCAAGCCCAAGTACCGTTCTGCTGCCGATGTGCTGCATGGTCTTCATCGCGTTGAGCAGTCGTTGCGGATCAAGAAGACGCCGACGGCGCAGATCACGATTGAGAAGGTGGGATGAGCCGCGGAATTCGACGTGCTTCCTTCTCTCAAATCTGAAATCTCAAATTTTAAATTTCACATCTCAGATTTCAGATAGTCGCTCTTTCCGGCGTTCAGCCGCTGCCGCATGGCTTCGGCGAGAATGATTGCCGAGGCATGCGAAAGGGATAACGATGTCGCGCCACCTTTTGACGGAATCGTCAAGAATCCATCGCATTCGCTTCGCACGGCTCCCGATAAGCCGCGCTTTTCGCCCCCAATCGCAAGGATGCAGGGAGCAGTCAGATTCGTTTCATAGAGCGTCCGCTTCACGCCCGCCAGGCAGCCAATGAGCTGCAGGCCTTGCGCGCGAAGTTGACGGAGCGGTTGGACATCTTCCAATTGCACGAGCGGCAGCCGCTCGTAAGCGCCGGATGCCGGTCGGGCGATTTCAACCGAATCAAAATCCCACAGATGCTTTTTGATGAGCACTGCGTGCGCCCCCACCGCCTCGGCGGTTCGCAGCACAAATCCCAGATTCCTTGCGTCTTCGATGCCTTCGATGAGCAGTAGCAGCGCCGGCTCGATCAATGAATCAACCAGTTTGACCAGCTCATCGGCACCCAGCCTCGGCTTGGCCGAAACCACCGCGAGCACCCCGCCGTGCGTCGCGCCATGAGCCATCGCGTCCAGTTCACGACTCTCCGCCCGTCGTACCGGCACATTGAATTGCCCCGCTAGCTCGATCACTTCGCGCACTTTCTCTTCATGGGCGCTCTGACTGACCAAAATCACTTGAAACCGCCGTTGACGAGCCTGCAGAGCCGCGATGATCGACTGCTTTCCTTCCAGATGCTCCATTGGCCGATCGTAGCATGGGGAGCAGCGGTTTTGCTGGAGAGATGAGGTCTTGCGAGAAACACGCTTCTTTCGCGCCAAGAGCGCCAAGGAGGCCAAGAGCGCCAAGGAAATACTTTTTTGTTTTTTCTTCTTGGCGATCTTGGCTTTCTTGGCGCACTTGGCGCTTTACGCGACAGCGAAGGGATAACGCATAGAATCGTCAACCAAGTTCCCAACTCGGAGCCTCAATGCGAGCCATCGTCACCGGGCAAGTGGGCGTGGATAAAGGGCCGTACCTCGAAGGCCTCCAAGCCAATGCGCGCCTGCGCGGCCTGGACCTTCAAGTCTGCCACGTCGGACGAATGATGTATGCCGAGGCTCCCGATGTGCCGCCAGGACGAATTCTGAACTTGCCCATCGGCCGGCTCAATACTCTGCGCCGGGCCGTGTTCAAAGAGATCCTGAGGATCGCCGACCAGCATGAACATGTCCTGGTCAACACGCATGCCACCTTTCGCTGGAAGCACGGGCTTTTTGCCGCTTTCGATTTCGATCAGATCAAGGCTTTCAATGCGGATCTATACATCACGATGCTCGACAACGTGGATAATGTGCATCAACGACTGCTGAGCGATCACGATCTCGACCACAGCCTCAAAGATATCATGGTCTGGCGCGAAGAAGAGCTGCTGGCCACTGAAATCCTGGCCAACATCCTCCGCGGCCACGGCCATTTCTTCATGGTCTCGCGCGGGCGCGGCGTGCCGACTACGCAGACCATTTACCGCCTGATGTTCGAAGGCCAGCGCCGCAAGGCATACTTGTCATTTCCCATGACCCACGTGATGGATCTGCCGGAAACTCTGGCCGAGATCGAAGCCTTCAAAGCGGCACTTAACGAGCATTTCATCTGCTTCGATCCGGCTGACGTAGATGAATTCTCGCTGCATCTTGAAGCGATCAAAGCGATGCAGGAAGGGCGCACGACGATCGAAACCCAATCGGCAGGCGGAAAGCTGACCCTCAAGACGACGGATGTCGCGCGGATCAGCGGCGATATTCTCGGGCAAATCTACGCCCGCGATTTTAAGATGATCGATCAATCCAACATGATCGTTAGCCTGATTCCTCAACTTCCCGATGGCAGGCCCGCCTTATCCAGCGGCGTCGAGCGCGAGTTGCATCATGCATTTGAAGGCGGCAAAGAGGTCTACGTCATCTGGCGGGGCAAAAGCACTCCTTCGCCGTTTGTCACCGAAACCGCCATTCGGGTTTTTGCGGATGTTGAAAACGCCTTGGACTATTTCCGCCAAAAAGGGTATCTCCCGGAGATGCGGGAACGCTAAACAGTCTCCGCGAAAGGATCGCAAGACGTTAGGCCGCGGAAAGATCAAAGGCATTCATGGCTGTTCCTTCGATTACCGTCTATTGCTCATCGAGTCGAAGCGTCGCGCGGGCCTATTTTGAGGCGGCGGCGGAACTGGGCCGCGCGATTGCCGAGCAGCACTGGCGACTGGTTTATGGCGGGAATGATTGCGGCTGCATGGGCGCGATGGCCCACGCTGCCCGTGCCGCGCAGGGAAAGGTCATCGGCGTCACGCCTCAGGTGCTGGTGGATCAGGGGATTGCCGACCATCTCTGCGATGAACTGGTCGTGACCGAAAACATGCGCGATCGCAAGGCGCTTCTCGAACAGCATGGCGATGCCTTTGTCGCTCTTCCGGGCGGCTTGGGGACACTGGAAGAAGTCTTCGAAATCCTCGTCGCCCGTACCCTCGGTTATCACGATAAGCCGATCATCCTGCTGAATGTCGGCGGGTTTTACGATCCGCTCCTGGCCATGATCGACCAGGGCATCGGCGGCGGCTTTATCCGCCGGGCGGTGCGCGAGCATTTCACGGTTTGCTGGAGCGTCGGGGACGCGATCGAACATTTGCGAAGATCGTTTGCGAGCCAGCCAAAACCGCCGGCTGCGGCTGAAGTAAAACCACTTTAATCGTCCGAACATCACCTGCCATTTTCATTTTTCAAATTCGTCCTATGATTTGCGGCGATGCACGTAGTGATCTTCGAGGCTTCGCGGTGGCATTATTTTGCGCCACTATCATTGAGCCGGCCATTGTTCACCATGGCCAGCGGCATGACCACGCTGCTGCAAAAGCAGATTCGTCACCTACGCCCGACGCGATTGACCCTATGGGTCCGTCCACAGCTTGAGCAATTCTGCCGCGAGCGCGTTGCGCCGCGCATCGACATGCCGGTATCGGTCAATACGCCGCTGGATGATGAGCCGGCGATTCTGGTCAATGGTCGGATGGCGCATTTTGAGCCGATCGAGCATCCGCCGCATGAGTCGGTGATGCTCGATGAGGATGATGTGATTCGGCTGGCCTATGTCCACAGCCCTGGATTGTCTCCGGAGGACGCGCGCAATCGCTCCGAGCGATGGCTGCGGTTCATGGATTTGCCCCACATGCCCGCCCAGGGCAGGCTGGTGGAATCAATTGCAGACTTAGTGCATTGGAATGACGAATCGCTGATCGAAGACTTTGCCCATCTCAGGAAAGCGTCTGCTCCTAAACCGGCCGGACCTTACCATCTCGTCAATGAATCCGAAGTCTGGCTGGGCGACGGAGCAAAGTTCAGCGCCGGATCTGTTTTGGATGCCTCCAAAGGGCCAGTGATAATAGAGGATGGAGCTTCGATCGGCTTCAACGCCGTCATCCAGGGTCCCTGCTTCATTGGCTCCCATGCAATCGTTCAGCCGCTCACGCATGTTCGGCCAGGCACGAGCATCGGCATGATGTCCAAAGTCGGTGGCGAAATCTCGATGTCAATCATCCTGGGTTTTTCCAACAAAGCCCACGAGGGGTACCTCGGCCACAGCTACGTCGGCAAATGGGTGAACCTGGGAGCCGGGACAACCACCAGCAATCTCAAAAACACCTACGGCACGCTCGATCTCAAAACCTCCAAGCGCATGCTCTCCAGCGGCTGGCGATTTCTCGGCAGCTTCTTTGGCGATCATGCCAAAACCAGCATCCAATCCCGCTTCATGTCCGGCAGCTACGTCGGCTTTGGAGCCATGGTCGGTGGCTCAACCATCGCCCCGCGCGTAACTCCTAGCCTCTCCTTCTGGACTGATCGTGGCATGGAGCCTTATCGGATCGACAAGGCAATCGAAGTCGCCCAGCGCGTTTTTGGCCGGCGAGATCGCCCCTGGACGCCGTTGGACGAGCAGATGATGCGGTATGTCGCCGACATTGCGCCGAGCTTAGAGTAGAACGTCAGAGCCATGCCGACCTGGGATTCCATTCAGTATCTTCAATTCGCCGATCAGCGCACGCGCCCCTGCCGGGATTTGGCGGCGCGGGTGAATGTTGCGACGCCCGGCTGCGTGATCGATTTGGGCTGCGGGCCGGGGAACAGCACTGCGGTATTGATGGAACGCTGGCCGGCGGCGCAGATCACGGGGCTCGATAGCTCGCCGCAGATGATTGAGTCGGCACAGAGCTCTTATCCAGGGCAGACGTGGGTTCTGGGCGACATCAATTCATGGAATGCCGACGGTAAAGAGCAATTTGATGTCGTCTATTCCAATGCCGCCCTGCAATGGGCGGACGATCATGCGGCCTTGTTTCCGCGATTGATGCGCGCGATCAACCCCTGCGGCGCGCTGGCCGTCCAGATGCCGGGACATTTTGATGCCACTGCGCATCGCCTGATGCGCGAAATTGCCGCCGAACCGGCGTGGAAAGATCGCTTCCCGCCCAGCGGCGTCCGCGAATGGCACGTCCACAATCTGCCATTCTATTACGATGTGCTTTCGTCCTGCGCCAATCATCTGGATCTATGGCAGACGGAGTACATCCACATCATGCCGAGTGCGCAGGCCATTTTGGAATGGTACAAAGGCACCGGCCTGCGGCCTTTCCTCGATGCGCTGAAGTCCGATGATCAGCAATCGGAGTTTCTGGAAAGCTATTTGACGAAACTGAGTACAGCTTACAGTCCACGAGCGGACGGCAAGGTCCTCTTCCCATTTCGCCGGCTGTTCATCGTTGCCTATGCAGCGAAATAGCACTGTCGCGCTATTGTGCTGGCGGTTGCTGTACATCCGCCCACTTCGATCCCTTGGCCGCCTGATAAAGCGCGTCCATGACCGCGCAGCGATATGCCGCCTCATCCGCGCCGATCAGTTTCACGGTTTTCCCGGTGACCGCATCGAGGAAAAGTTCGAAGGGGTGAGGCTGCTGGGCCCGCAGATCCGCAACCGGCCGGCGCATGCTCGAACCACTGACTTTGCTGCTCTGGAAATACAGCCGGCC
>JANWHF010000249.1 GCA_025450555.1 Tepidisphaeraceae bacterium
CGCCGACCAGCATCGCCGGGATGATGGCAAAGTATTTTGCGACATCGTTGGCGATGCTGAAGGTAGTCAGCGCGCCGCGGGTCATGAGCATCTGCTTCCCGATCTCGACGACCTCAATCAGCTTCGTAGGGTTTGAATCGAGATCGACCATATTGCCCGCTTCTTTGGCAGCCTGGGTGCCGGTGTTCATGGCGACACCGACATCGGCCTGTGCGAGGGCCGGGGCATCGTTCGTGCCGTCGCCGGTCATCGCGACCAGGTGCCCGGCGGCCTGCTCATCGCGCAGAAGTCGCAGCTTGTCCTCGGGCCTGGCCTGTGCGAGAAAATCATCGACGCCTGCCTCGGCGGCGATTGCCGCGGCCGTTAGAGGATTATCTCCGGTGATCATCACCGTCTTGATTCCCATCGCCCGGAAACGCTGGAAGCGGTCGGGCAGGCCGCCTTTGACGATGTCCTTGAGGTGAATCACACCAAGCGGTTGACCGGGACTTGCGACGACCAGTGGTGTTCCGCCGGCCTTGCTGATTCGCTCGACCGCCTGTTCGACTTCTTTGGGAAGTAAGCCGCCGACGAATTGCCGAACAGCATCGGCAGCGCCCTTGCGAATCTGCTGCCCGTCCATGTTCACGCCGCTCATTCGCGTCTGCGCGGTGAAGGGAACGAACTGGGCATTAGGGATCTCGTGAATCTCTCGGCCACGGATGCCGTACTTTTTGGCCAAAACGACAACGCTTCGCCCCTCCGGCGTCTCATCTGCAAGACTCGAAAGCTGTGCCGCATCGGCCAACTCTTCCCGAGTGATGCCGGGCGCGGGAACAAACTCGGTCGCTTCGCGGTTGCCGAGGGTGATGGTGCCGGTCTTGTCGAGCAGGAGGACGTCTACGTCACCGGCTGCTTCGACCGCGCGGCCACTCATCGCCAGCACGTTGTGCTGCACCATGCGGTCGATGCCCGCGATGCCGATCGCGCTGAGCAGCCCGCCGATCGTCGTCGGGATTAAGCAGACCAGTAGCGCTACCAGCACCGTCACCGACGAAGCCGCAAGGAGTTTTTGCTGCAGCGTCGGCTCGGTCAGATATGAAACCGTGTAGAGGATGTAAGGCTTGAGCGTGATAATCACCACTAGAAAGATGATGGTGAGCGCCGCCAGCAGAATGTTGAGCGCGATTTCATTGGGCGTCTTCTGCCGCTTGGCCCCTTCGATTAAGCCGATCATGCGATCGAGGAACGATTCGCCGATATTAACGGTGACACGAACGGTTATATGATCGGAGAGAACGGTCGTCCCGCCGGTAACGGATGATCTATCGCCGCCGGCCTCGCGAATCACCGGGGCGGATTCGCCGGTGATGGCCGATTCGTTCACGGTCGCCGCGCCTTCAATGATCTCGCCGTCGGCAGGAATCACTTCGCCGGAGTTCACCAGAAACAGATCACCCCTGCGAAGCGACTCGGCGGGTACGCTGGTCGTGCGCCCATCATTTTCGAGCCGATTGGCGAACATCTTCGTTCGGCTGCGGCGGAGGGCTTCGGCCTGTGCCTTACCGCGCCCTTCCGCCATCGCCTCAGCGAAGTTCGCAAACAGCACCGTGAACCAAAGCCAGATTGCGATCTGGACGACGAATCCCACCGGCTCGTGATGCGATCTGACGAAGAACAATTCGGCCGTCGTGACGACCGCGCCGACTTCGGTCACGAACATCACGGGATTTCGGACCATGTGAATCGGGTTGAGCTTCTTGAAGCTCTCGACGATGGCCGGCAGCGTGATCCGCGCATCGAACAGCGACCCCTTGCGCGTCCGCGAGTTTGCTGGCGGCGCAGCCACAGACGTTCGCGAAACAGGAGGTTGTGTAAGGAGAGTCATAAATGTTTTTTCGAAGGTGATCTTTTGAGGATTAGTAAAGCGGCCCACCGCCGCGCATGAGAAAGTGCTCGACGATTGGCCCGACACTCAGGGCTGGGACAAACGTGAGCGCACCGACGATCACAACGGTTCCAATCAGGAGGATGACAAACGTCGGACCGGAAACCGGGAAGCTGCCAACGCTGGCGGGGATTCGCTTCTTTGCAGCAAGACTTCCGGCGAGCGCGAGAATCGGGACGATCATGAAAAACCGCCCCAGGAGCATGTCGAGGCCGAGGGTCGTATTCCAATGAATTTCGTTGGCGCTCAGTCCCGCGAAGGCGCTGCCGTTATTTCCAGCGCCTGAGGTGTAGGCATAGTGCATTTCACTGAACCCGTGGGGTCCGTTGTTGCTTAGCGCGCTTGTGCCCCAGGGCGAAACCACCGCCCAGGCGGTGAAGCCGAGGATGATCACCGTGAGCACGAGGATCGAAAGCGACGCCATCTTCACGTCAAACGATTCAATCTTCTTGCCGAGGTATTCAGGCGTTCGCCCCACCATTAGCCCCGCTATGAAGATCGCGATCACCGCAAAAACCAGCATTCCATAGAGTCCCGCGCCCACGCCGCCAAACACCACCTCGCCCAGGTGAATGTTGAACAGCGGCACCAGCCCGCCGAGCGGCGTGAAGGAGTCGTGCATTGAGTTGACGGCCCCGCAGGAGGCATCGGTGGTCACTGTCGCGAAGAGTGCCGAGGCGGCAATGCCGAAGCGCGTTTCCTTTCCTTCCATGTTTCCGCCAGCAATTCCATATTCGTGCAGATGCGGATTTCCCGCGGCCTCCGAATGCCAGCAAACCAGTGCGCCAACGAGGAACAGCGCGAACATCGCCGACCAGACCGCCCACCCATGCCACTGGTTTTTTACCATCCGGCCGAGGTAGTAGGTCAGCCCCGCTGGGATCGCGAAGATCGAGAGGATCTGGACGAAATTCGAAAGCGGTGTCGGATTTTCATAAGGATGAGCCGCGTTGGCGTTCATGAATCCGCCGCCGTTGGTACCGAGCATCTTGATGGCCACCTGCGACGCGACTGGCCCCTGGGCAATGGTTTGTGTCACCGGCGTTCCACCGGATGCGCCGCTCTGATCGACCGCTGGCACGGTCGTGTAAGGCTTGAAGTTGTCGATCATTCCCTGCGACACCAGGAATAGCGCAAAGAGGATGCAGAGCGGGAGCAGGAGATAGAGCGTGACGCGCACAACATCGGCCCAGAAGTTGCCGATCGTTTTGGCTTTATCGCGCGCCAGTCCGCGGACCAGCGCTGCGGCAATCGCGATGCCCACCGCCGCCGACCAGAAGTTGTGCGAAGTCAGCGCGACCATCTGCGAGAAATAGGTCATCGTGTTCTCGCCGCCGTAGTTCTGCCAGTTGGTGTTGGTTGTGAAGCTCATCGCCGTGTTGAAGGCCAAGTCGGGTGTCACCAGCGTCTTGCTCGAAGCGGCATCGAGATATTGGTGCCAGGGAAGATGCCCCTGTAGACGCAGCACGCCGTAGCTGAACAGTCCAGTAACCAGGCTAAAGACCAGCACAGCCAGCGCGTACTGTTTCCACGATTGCTCGCGCAGCGGATCGACGCCAAACAGGCGGTACAGAAGCCGCTCGATGGGCTTGAGCACGAAATCCAGTAGCGTTTTCCCCGCCGGGTCCAAGACCCGCACCAGGTACAGCCCCATGGGCTTGGTGATCGCCAGCAGCAAGGCGATGAACACCAGAAGTTGAATCCAGCCGGTTGCAGACATTGCGATTCTCCTAAAACTTCTCCGGCCGAATCAGTGCGACCAAGAGATAGACCAGCAGCAGCGCGGAGCCGGCCCCGACCACAAAGTTTTCCATGACTCACAGCCTCCCGGTGGCATAGGCGTAGCCGATGCTCGCGGCGAAAAATGCGATCGTTACGATGATGAAGAGGAGGTCTTGCATGATTCTTTTTCCTTGTGCGAATCGCTGGCCGGTGGGAGCTGTAGCGGGTTGCGCAAGAACCATGTCCACTGTTGCTGATCGAATCGCGCGCCGAAGAACGCGTTCCAAATCCGCCGTGGCCAGCGCCGTGATCGGGAGCTATCGGAAGGCCCCGGATCGGACGACTCGAACGCGTCGCCGCCTGCGAATTGACAACTCGGCTGCACTGGTTTCATGAGCCGAATTCTTACTTCGTCTGGAATCAAAACGGTGTCAGAAGTGGGCATCAGGGCATCAAGAAAGCATCAAGGCAGGATGTTACGCGGCGAATGGCGTTGCCCGGGTGGCACCTCCAATGTCTTCGGGCGCGAAAGCTGGGCAGCTGCCTTTTTTCTATAATTCATATATATTAGATACAACTAATGAGCATGGATGATGATGGCCGCCGCGGTGGCATCTCAGGCGGGCAAAAGGCGGTTGGATGTCGGGACGGCCGCCCTGGCGAAACATTTTGCCATCGCGGCTAAAACGCTCGTTTAGAAGAGGGATTGTGAACCGCGAGCCGCGCGAGATTTGCCCGTTCAGCAATGGCATCCGCATCGAGCGGGACTATCTTTTGGATCTTCAGATCGAGCGGTATCGCGCGGCGCGGATTCCAATATGCATGAGCCAATAGAGGAAGAGTGGATGGGAAGGCCGATCGACCGGCTCGAAATCGCGTCGCCGCCCCGCCGATGCAGTCCGATGGCCTCATTGTCGCAAGCAGACTATTAAAGGAGAAAATTAACCGCGGATAAATGCAGACGAACGCAGATAAAGACGTCTGGAAGCTGCGCCACCCGCGGAGAAATTGTTAGGCCAAGACAATTCCGAAGCTCTCTTTTCAATCTGCGTTGATCTGCGTTCATCCGCGGTTAAATGGAACGATCCAGGCCGAGGAAAGAAACGCGCGGTGAGTTATGAGACCGTCCCTGGCCGACAAAGACCCTCCGCGACGAATCCTCGGCTCAAATTCACATCAAAGGTCCGAGATTGCGGGAAAGGCCGGGTTTATCGCGGGAAACCGCGCAATCCATATTTGACGGCGGCCGATTTGTATCGTTTGTTTGGCCCGTGATGCAACTGACGAATCAACGGAAGATTTCCATCGGCTTCGTGGCGCTCGCGCTGGCCGGCTTCGGCTGGACCATGCTGGGCGGATCGCCCCAGCCGCAGGCTCCCGCTGCGCACAGGACGCCAGCGGCTCATACGATAGCGAAGTCGGCTCCGGCGGATGAAACCGAAGCGCAGCTTGCACAGCTCAGCATCATCGGCCATCGCCTGCAATCCGTAGCTTCGTCCGAACAAATTGACGTTGCTCACACCCCCGATGCCTTTAAACCTTATGCTGGGCTTGTTGCAGATTCCAAGCCCGTTGCAGATCCCGCCGCAGAGGCGGCCGCCGCGGCCGCCAAATTCCGCCAGAAGCATCATCTGCTTGCTGTTATCAAATCAGGAAAAACGGCGTTGGCCCTGGTGGATGGGAAGACACTTCGCCCGGGACAGTCACTGGGCGCGTTCAAACTGGTGGCGGTGCGAGAACGGTCGGTCACGTTTGATTCGGGGGCCGCGCAGGTCGAGCTGCAGGTCAGCGGAGCCGATCCGACGGCGGCGGCATCGGATGAGCTGCTGATCGTACCTTCGCGCTCGGGCAACGACCAATAATCCGCACATCCCGGAGCGGCAGTTTTCTCATTCAAGTTTCTCCAAATGTCTTAAGTCGTCCATCGGGGACGACGATTGTTTCTCGTGTAGGCCAAAAAGTAATTCCCCATAGAAGGAGAGAGCCATGGCGGGTAATCGTAATCGCGCACGACGCGCATTCAGCTTGATCGAACTGGTGGTTGTCGTGGTGATCATCGGCATCATCGCAGCGATCGCAATTCCGAAGATGAGCCGCGGCGCCGCGGGCGCTGCCGAGAGCGCCGTGTCCGGCGATTTGACGCTGCTTCGGCAGGCCGTGGATATGTACCAGAGCGAGCACGGCGGCGCGTATCCAAGCACCGCCAACATCGTCGCGCAGCTCACGCAATTCAGTAACTCCGATGGCACCGCAACCAGCTCAACGAAGAACACCACCACCGGCATCATCTATGGCCCCTACCTGCGAGCCATCCCGAACCTGCCGGTCGGCCCCTCGGGTCTGAAAGGCACCCCAAATATTGGCGTCAGCACTGACGCCACCAACGCCTGGTTCTATGACAACACGACCGGATCGGTGACGGTCAACCCGGCTGCGGGTAACGATTCCAACGGCACTGCCTTCAGCAGCTACTAACGCGAAGGACTCGCCGTCTTTCGCGGTACGCTAGCCTCCTTCTCCGCGATCGGCCGCCCTGCAAAGGGCCCGGTCACGAGGAAGGAGGCTGCTTTCAGCTCAAAAGGTGAACGATAAAATCGCCGTCCGGTTTCAAGAGGGTGGGACTCAGGCGGCTGGTCCATTTGTCGGGGGGCGATTGGATGGAGGAGAGCGATTTGGTCGCAAGGCCAAAGGGCACGCCACCGTTGCTGGGGGCGATGGAGTGAATGACGATCTTGCCGAGGCTGCCGGCGGCCACATCGCTTGCAGCATACGAGCCGCGAATGGTCATATGCGAAATAGACGCAGGTGAAACGAAATCACTGGACGCATCAGGAAGGGCTGTAACGCTGTCGGCTACTCCCGCGAACAGGATGCTGCTGGCCAGTGAACCGGCAGTGATCGTACCAATGCTGCCCACGGCCCGTATCTGCGAACTGCTCACCGCACCGCCGACGCTCAGGGAGCCGAGGTCTGTACCTTGCCCGCTGGTCAGAGTGAGGGTTGCGCTACTCATACTTCCTTTAATTTTGGCTGTGCGTATAGAGGCAGCCGAGACCGATCCTGAATCGCTTCCCAATTGAAGCACGCCAATCGACCCGGCAAAAGTTGCCGACCACCCGGCTGCAGCGGCGCCGGTGGCGCTGAGAGTGCCCGCGCCGCCGGAAACGGTCCATGTACCGCCAGCGAGCGCTCCGCTGATCTTGGCACTTCCCAACCCGCCAATCGTCAGGTTGGCATCAAACGGGCCGCTGGATTTGAGCGATCCGATCGAGGTCGCGAAGACGCTACTTTCAGGAGCGCCTGCTTGGTTCCAGCCTAACACCGAAAGCTGCGTCAGCGCGCCCGGCGTGGTCAGCACCAGGTCCACGACGTGACCCAGCGTAACGCTGCTATTGCCGCCACCAAGCGTCAGCGTCTGTTGCGCGGAAGTTGAACCGATATTACCGAGCAAAATTTTACCAACGGGGCCGGTGATATCGACATTGCCGCTGACGTTAACTCCCTTTGCATTGAGAGCGGCAAGTGATCCGTTCACCGTGATATTGCCGACCGCAGTCCGCGAGCCCTTGATGTTCAGAATCGAGTTAGCAGCGCCGGTGACATTAATTTCGGTTGGCTCCCGCGAAGTACCAATGAACACCGCCTGCCCGCTTCCCGCGCCGATCAGCGATAGAGAAATCCGCTGTCCATTATTATCGCGGTAACTGGCGACCTTGCCGCCGCCAAAGGCGACTTGCGTGTAGCTCACGTCCTGGATGGTCGCCACGCCCTGACCAATCGCAATCGGCGCACCCTGCGAGTTGGAGAGATCGAGGGTGAAGGTCTTTGTCGCCGAGGTGCCGGCGTTGGGAAGAATCTCGACCGCTACCGTCTGGCTGGTCTGACCCGGTGCAAACGTAACGGTGCCGCTGACCGCAGTGTAATCGGTTCCTGCCACGGCGGTTCCAGCGACCGTGGCATAATCGACGCTGACGGTCTGGCTCAAAGGATCGTCGATCGCAATCGTGAAAATGACCTGATCCGGCGTCTGAAAGGGCTCGATGGCTTCGGGCGGCGTGCTGACGGTAAAAGCATTGACCGCCACCGCAACGCTCAGGCTGTAGTTACCGGTGCTTCCCGAGCTGGTTCCCGAGCCGGTCACCGGATCGTACTGCGCCGCCGCCGGATTAGCGCCGCTCACTGCAATATAGTAGGTCTGACCGGCCTGCACCCGGACTCGGACCGCGCTGGCGGTGGTCGTGTCGTCGATGTTGTCGTTGGCGGCAAGTTGGTTACCGCTGGCATCAAAGAAGCGCAGGAAGGTGTCGGCATCCCCTTCCTGATTTGTGAAGGTACGAATATCCAGAGTCTGCGTCGCGTTGGGTGTCAGCTTGTATAGATCGACATCGGTGTCACCGATGTAAACCGAACCATCCATTGAGATGTTGCCCTTGAGTGTGGGACCATTGATGGCAATCGTTTGAATGGCAGCGGAGCTGATTTTGTCATCGGTAAGAGTGTTCAAATCCGTCAGCGGCCGGAGGCGGCTGGCCAGCGAATAATTTCCGACTTGCCCGCCCGTTCCGCTGGCCGCTGCGAACCAGTTGAAGTTGTTATTGCCCACGCCAGTGACGGCGACAAAGAAATTTTGGCCAGAGAACACTTGCGTGATCAATTCGGGCGTTGCCGCGCCGCTCGTGTCGGCGATTTTGATGATGTTCGTCTGTCCTGCCGTGAACTCCCACAGGCTGAGGACCGGCGTAAAGCCGTTGGTCTGGCTGGTGGCGGCGACGTCAAACAGACCTGAGCTTTGGGCAGTGTAGCTGAGAAAGTCGACGTCCTTGAAGCCACCGTTGGACCCCAGCAGCGCGAGGCCGTTGTCGGCTCCGATGGTGCCGGTGACGGGGGTACCAATTGGCGCGGTGATTGCAGTGATGGCGGTACCATTGGTGTCGCCATTGTTAAAGGCGATGTGCAAATCGTAACCTTCATCGCTTGGTGTCGAGCCGGCCGTGCGCCCGGCATAGGGATTGGTGGGACTAAGTCCCGAGTTAGCCGGCACCGTGACGGCGATGTAATAAACCTGGCCGATCGACATGTTAACGTTCAGGGCGCTATCGGTCAGGTTTCCGCCGGTAAAACCATTGTCATCATCGTTGACCGCCACCTGGTTCCCATTGGCGTCGAAGATGATCATGTAGGTGTCTGCGGCATTGATGTAGGCCGAAGTGTCGGTCCAGACATGAAGCTGGCCGGTGTCAGGCGCGACGACTTTGAACATATCGACGTCATCGGAAACAGTGATTCGCGTCGTGCTTCCCAGCGGCGGCGGATCGGAACCGAGCAGGCCGTTGTCCAGGATGTCTGTCACCTGAAGATGAGTGAAAGGATCTGTGTCGATGTTGTTGGGTACGGTCAGGTCCTTGGCTGTTGCGCCTTGGATGACTCCATTAGGATCGGGATTGAGCAATGAGAAAGTGATCGCGTAATCACCCTGTGAATTACCCGCGACCGCGCCGGAGCCGTCGGCGACATGGTAGGTGGAATTCCCGGCGGCACTGACGCCTAAATAGTAGGTTCCCACCGGCAGCGGATTGGCCGGATCGGTGGTCAACATCGGATAATTACTCGTGCTGCCGGTCACTGGGGCAACACCGGACACCGCATTGCCGCTGGCATCGAGAAGGCGAACCACCGGATTAAAGGCGGTGCCGCCGGACGGTAGCGCAAGCGCGATGGTTATCTGTCCGGGCGATTCAACGTCGATTTTGTACAAATCGACATCGGTCGCTCCAACCAGCACCTGCCCATCCGCGCCGATGTTGCCGGCAAAGGTGAAACTGCGCGTGCCATCGAGCGTGGGGACGAAATTGGCATCGGCAATCGTGTTGTCTGTGTCGGGGCCTGGCTGCGGACCGGTGCCGGATGAGTTGCCGGTCATGATCGCCTTCACATCTTCAACCGCGTGCAGCACGTTCACCCGCTGAAAACTAAGACCCGTCTCCGGAAGATTCGTGATCGCGCCGCTCAACAGGTTGTAGCGGGCGTTGTTGGGATTGTTCGAATCGACGATCGTGTCGGAGGTCTGCTTGATGATTTGCAGGCACTGGGTGGGCGACAGGTAATGACCGCCAAATGTGAAGGCGGCATTCTGCATCAGCGCGACCATGCCGGATACAAATGGCGAGGCCATGGAAGTGCCACTGAGGGTGTTGTGAAGCAGATCGCTGGTATTGGTACCGCTGGAGCCGTTCCAGGTGCTGTAGATGTCTTCGCCAGGGGCGGCCACCTGGTTGCCCAGGGTGCTGCGCTGGCTGGTTGAGGCGAAGGTGTCGGAGGTGGCGGAATAATCGATTGCTCCGTAATTGTCGCCCTGCTCGCCAAACGGCACGCCAAAATCGCCGGCCTGTCCGGAGTTGGCCCAAATATTGGCGACGCTGATGGTTGAGACGATTGCCGGAAAGGAAGCACCGGGCGTAGGGTCATTGGCGTAGCTGTTGCCCGAGGCCGAGACCACCGTGATGCCCAGCTTCTGAAGATCCTGGATCGCGACTGCCTCGGCATCCTGCGACTGTGCTGAACTGACCGAATCGAGGTTTACGCCCGATTCCCCCAGCGACATGTTCACGACTTTGATGTTGTAGGTCTGGTAGTTGTTCGCAACCCACTCCAGGCCGCGCAGGACAGGGTCTCCGCCGAGCTGCGATTCGCCGGGGTCGGCAATGACGCGGATATCAACCAGCTTCGCGCCGTCGGCAACGCCGATGGCCGGATTACTGGAGGCAGCAATGCCCGAGACATGGGTTCCGTGGCCGTCATCGTCGAAGGCGGAAGTCGGACTTTGGGGCGGCGTGCTTACCGGGCTCTCCACCGCGTTATAGAACGCGATGACATTCGATTTGAGATCCGGATTTTGCGCGAAGACGCCGGTGTCGAGCACGGCAATGCCAATGCCTTGGCCGGTGATCGATCCGAAGCCCGGGGTGTTGCGAAGCTGCGTGAGCCCCGTGATGTCAAACGAAGCGCTGAGCAGCACCCGGCACTCGAGCGCCTCCAACCACGCCGGCATCGGCAACGGCCGCGTTTTTCTGTGCGCACTTTGACGCTTAAAACCCAAACGACGCGAAGCGCCCATTGAGCGATATCCTTCGATTGATGAAATCCCCCGCCCATTTAGAAAACAAAGACGCAGGCAGCCCGAGTGCAAAGCGCTCCTAAGCTACCCGGCGGGCACGACCCGTCAAGGACGAGCTTTATTTGCAATTGATGCGGGCCGGCGCATTAAGCGACCTGAACTGTTTAGATTACATCAGGGTTTCAGGAGCCAAGGTTAGCCGCGACGCGACAGCGGAGCGCTTCTCCGAGCGCTGGAGGCGTCGCGGCTAACCTTGGCTGTCGATAACCCTTCCGATTCCAGAGCAGGTTCTTAGTCACCCAA
>JANWHF010000250.1 GCA_025450555.1 Tepidisphaeraceae bacterium
CCAAACAGCAGGCCATCCGATTCAATGGGCTGGCCCGCCAGCTCCAGGAATTTCTTGCCGGCCTGCTCGCTGATCGTGAACGATCCATTGAGAACCATCATCTCATCCGGCACCGGGCCGGGCTTGGCGTTGTGAAAATCATTGGAGTAGGTGCTCGGTTTGTCGGCGCAGAGACAGAGGCCGCAAAGAAAAAGCAGGATCACCACGGAGGCACGGAGGCACGGAGGCCGGGTTCTGCTGGAATGAGGGCCGGTGCGAGCGACGCCGTTTAAAGGGGAAGAATTAGCCACAGATGCACACAGATGAACACAGATCAAGCCAAAGCGATGCCTAGCTATCGCGCTTGAGACATTCGGTATGAAATTCATCGCTCGATTCCACTGTGTTAATTGATCTTCAACCGTGTGCATCTGTGTTTATCTGTGGCTAATTCGCTTCAATCTTTCGCATCGGCACACATTTCAGCAAAACCCGGCCTCCGTGTCTCCGTGGTGAGATCTATTTCTGCTGCAGCGCAAACAGGTTGTTCTGTGTCGCGATAAACAGCACGCCATTGGCGGCGACGGGCGTGGAATAGACGGCATCCTTGAAGTCGATCGTGCCCAGTAGCTTCTTTTCTTTGCTCAGCGCAAAGATGTTCAACAGCCCATTCTCATTTCCCGCGTACACCTTTCCGTCGGCCACCAGCGTCGATCCCCAGATGTGGGCCTCGGTGTCGTGGTTCCAGAATTCCTTGCCGGTCTGGGGATCGAGGCAATGGATGATGCCCGCGAAATCGCAGATGAAAAGCATGTCGTCGCTGATCGATACCGTTGAGATGGATCGGCCGACCTTGTCATTCACCCAGATTTTGCCGGTCTGGGTGATGTCGCCGGTTTTGGTCGCGTCGATGCAGGTCAGCGCGCCGATGCCTTCTCCCTGTTCCGGCTCCTGCCCGACCGCGACGTACACCCGATCATGATCGATCACCGGCGTCGCGATGATTTCACTGGGTCCATCAGCATCGCCATATTTGATGGGTTTGCCATCTTTGATTTTGTGCGAAAGGGGATTGCAGTCGCATCGCCAGAGTTCCTTGATCGTCGGAACATTCGGCGGCGCGCCCGGAGCCGATGCCTTCGCTGCCGGCCCCGGATGAGCCACAAAATCGGGATCAAATCCATAGCAGAACCCATCCCCCGCGCCGAAAACCAGCATCGGCTTTCCGTCAGCCGATCCATAAGCTGGGCTCGACCAGTTGCTGGTAAGCGTCCGCCGGCTAATGCCTGATCGCTCGACCGCCAACAGCTTGCCGCTGTTTTTATCGAGGCAAATCAGCGCCGGCGCATCGGGGGCCGGCATGTGCTTGTCGCTCCAGTCCATGCCATTAGAAGTGGTGACGAACAGGTGATCGCCGATGACCAGGACGGAGCTGCTGGTCATGTTGTGCGGGAAGATGCCCAGCTCATCGCGCATGTCGTATCGCCAGATGACGTCGGCATCGCCCGCGCCTTGCGCGATGGGTGGCTTTCCCGGGCCGGCGGTGTATTGGGCTTCATCGGTGAAGGGGCCCTCGTTCTTGCCGTTGAACCCTTGCGCCGCCAGACATAGCACTTCGCAGCGATTGGTGACGATGTAGACGCGATCGCCTTGGACGGTAGGGGAGCAGCAGAGGCCCACCTGCTCCCAATCTCTGTTCTTTCCCGCGGAAAGTTTCGGCACCGCAAGCTGCCAGAGGAATTTTCCCGAAGCTTCATCCAGACAAAGAAGAATGCCATAGTCGCCCGCATATTTGGTCAGGCGAGGCGTGCCGTTATTGGTCCCCAGGAATACTCGCCCATTGGCGACCACCGCATTGCCATAAGCGGCCGACCCAAGCTTGGCGATCCATTTCACGTTTTTGGTCTTCGATAAATCAATGGCACCATTTTCGCCCGGCTGACCGACATCAGCCGACACCGGCAATCCCTTCTCCTGCGAAACCATGTTGCGAGAGGGCGTCCCTCCCCACATCGGCCAGTCGCCTGCCAGGGCAAACGTCGCGGCGAATGAAAAACCAAGGCAGACGACTCCGATCCAGGCCCGTTTCAAAAGATGCATCATGAATCGCTTTCCATCCTGCCATCAAGCAGTCGCAGATGCGCAAAAATCGCGCGGCACTGGCGCAGCGCAATCGACGATCTTCTTACCGCGCAATCTTGCCGGCAGTTGTAAGCCGTTTTGAGTGCCAAATTTCCATCAGAACTATTTGGTTCCCAATTCAATAAAACGACATAGGCGCGAAAATAGGAATTCTTTCCTATAGCCGGGCCCGATTGCGAATCTAATATGACATAGGCGGACCGTCCTGAAAATCCATTTCAGGCCGGCGTGGCTCGAAGCGCTGAGCGTCCGCTAACCTCACACAGAAGGGCGCTGCATGCAATCCACCGTGGCTCGCGATGAAAGTTTCATTTCGCAATGGCCCCCCGGATTCCAGATGATCGTGCCCGGCGATCGGGTGTGCGTGACGCATCTCAGCGACATGAGAAACCATCCCCAGGGGCCGGTGGTTTACCCCGCCGGCCTGATGGCGGTGGGCACCGTGCGCAACGTCGATCCGGACGGCTTCTTCGATCTCTACACTGACGCCGGCAAGGTTCACGGCTATTACGTGAACGACACCAGCTTGCGCATCAAGGTTTTAGATCGTGACGATGCTTCGGCTTCCGAAGAAGCTGTCTGACTTTTGGGCCGTACATCCATGCATTCCCAATTATTTCCCGCGGCGCCGCTGTCGTGTAAGGCGCAAATGAAAGTCATCAACGTATCCAATCGTCTGCCGATCACCATTGACCCCACCATCCATCGCTCGTCCGGCGGCCTGGTGACGGCCCTGGAAGGGCTGGCGGTCGATGAGTACGCCCTCAAATGGATCGGCTGGCCCGGCGCGGAGATTTCCGAAACGCGCCGGCAGCGAGAAGTCGAGGGACTTCTGGAGAAAGAGTTTGGCTGCACACCGGTCTTTTTATCGAAGAAGGAAATCGAGGGATTCTATCACGGCTTTTCCAATTCCAGCCTCTGGCCATTGCTGCATTACATGCCCAGCCGATTCCGATACGAGCCGGCCTGGTGGGATCAGTATCGCGCGGTGAATGAGCATTTCGCCCGGCGCGTGCTGGAGAGCGCGGAAGAGGACGACCTGGTCTGGATTCACGATTTCCAGCTCATGCTTCTGCCGGCGATGCTTCGGGCGGCCAGGCCGGATTTGAGAATCGGCTTCTTCCTGCACACGCCCTTCCCGTCTTATGAGATCATCCGCTGCCATCCCCGGCGCGACGAGCTGGTGGCCGGACTGCTTGGCGCGGATCTGATCGGCTTCCATACCTTCGGCTACCTGCGCCATTATTGCAGCGCCGTCACTCGGCTGCTGGGTCTGGAAGCCAGCTTCAACGAAATCCTTCATGATGGACGATCGACGGCGGTGGGCGTCTATCCGATCGGTATCGGCAGCACGCGCTTTGAAGAGGAACTCAACGGCGAGGCATATGCCCGTCACCTGGCCTCCTTCCGCAAAGCCTATGCGGGCAAGCGGCTGGTCCTGTCGGTCGAGCGGATGGATTACACCAAGGGCATCATTCAGCGGCTCGATGCCATCGAGTTGTTCCTTTCGCGACGGACCGGGCAGGATGATGTGAAGTTCATTTTCGTCAGCGTCCCCAGCCGCGAATCAGTCGAACAATACCGCGACCTTTGCGAAGAAGTGGAGGCGCGCATCGGCCGGCTCAACGGGCGCTATGCCAGCGTGCACTCCAGCCCAATTCATTTCATTCACGGCTCGGTCGACTTTTCGGAACTTTGTGCGTTGTATTCCCTGGCGGACGTCGGCCTGGTGACCCCGCTGATCGACGGGATGAACCTGGTGGCCAAGGAGTTTGTGGCCTGCCAGCGCGACAATCCGGGCGTGCTGATTCTCAGCGAGTTTGCCGGGGCGGCTCAGGAGTTGTTCAGCGCTTCGATCGTCAATCCATACGATGCGCACAGCGTGGCACAGGCAATCGAAGAGGCGCTGGCGATGAACATCGCCGAGCGCGCCCGCCGAATGCAGCCCATGTGTGAGCGCGTCATGAAAATGGACGCCCAGCGATGGGCAAGATGGCTCGTGCACGATCTGTCCAGGGCGGCTGCGCCCGAACAGTCATCGCATTCGGTGCTCGACGCGAGCGATCGGATCTCGGACGCCCTCGAATCCGGCAAGAAAGTGGCGATGTTTCTGGATTACGACGGCACGCTCCGCGAGATCGAGCGGGAGCCGTCGGCGGCAAAGCCCAATGCCGCGACGCATGCGGTCCTCCAGAAGCTGCGCAATCGGCCCGGCCTGGATGTGAGCATCATCAGCGGCAGAACGCCCGACGATCTGGAAGCGTTCCTCGGCTCATACCAATTTGGGATGATTGCCGAACATGGCGCCGCGATTCGCCGGCCCGGCCAAAGTGCGTGGGAGCGGATGGACCGCAACATCAGCCATTCCTGGATGGAGCAGGTGCTGCCGCTGATGCGCCTGTACGAAAGCTGCACGCCCGGCAGTTTTGTCGAACAGAAGCGAACGTCGCTGGTCTGGCATTATCGGCGTACCGATCCGCAGTTTGGATCGTGGAAGGCGCGGGCGCTGGTCGCGGAGCTGGGCGTGTTGACGGCCAACATGCCGCTGCGCGTTCGGCATGGGAAGAAAATCGTCGAGGTGACCACCACGCACCTGAACAAAGGCGCGGCGATCCTTCAGATGATCGGCGGCAACAAATACGATCTGATCGTTTGTGCCGGCGACGACGCGACGGACGAGGACATGTATCAATTGGATGTGCCGAGATTGATTTCGATCTATGTCGGGGAAGGTGAGACGCGCGCGGGTTTCCGCGTTCTCAATCCGGCGGCGTTCCGCGAGTTTCTATCGGCCGCCCTGGAGTTGCCGGAGCCCGCGAGCAAAAGAGATTGACGCATGGTTCCAGGTCGCACCGATCGTCCCTCGCCTTCACCGGATGGAGCGGTCGCGGTGCGCGCCGATCGGATCGGGGACGCGGGGCTTGTGCGACGCCAATGGGATCGGTTGCCGGACCTGACTTTGTCGTTTGGCGTGCGCCGGGCGCTTCCCGGCTACGTGCTGGCCATCCTGCTGGTCGCCATATCGCTGGGTGTTCGGCTGCTGCTGAGTCCCTGGATGCGGGCTCACGCAAACTTCTTTGTCTTCACGCCTGCAGTCATGTTGAGCGCCTGGTATGGCGGATTTGGGCCGGGGTTGCTCTGCACGGTGGTGGCGACGGTGGTCGCCGATTATTTTCTGATTGAACCGGTCGGCCAGTTTACCAGTTCGCCGGACGATCTTCCCACGATTACGGTTTTTCTGTTTTCCGGGATTGTGATCAGTTGGCTTAGTGGAGCGTTGCGCACTGCCAGATACCGGGCGGAGGCCGATGCGCAGGCCGCCCGGCGCAGCGAGCAATTACTGGCGGTCGCGCGCGAGCAGTTGCAGTCGGCTCACGACGAGCTGGAGATGCGCGTTCATCAGCGCACCGCCGAGCTGGCGTTTCAAAAAACGCTGCTCGAAGCGCAGAGCAACGCGTCCCTCGATGGAATTCTGGCGGTGGCTGAGGATGGGGCCATCATCTATTGCAATCATCGCATGGAGGAGTTGTGGGACCTGTCAGAGGGATCTTTTTCGGCTGGGCTTGAGGCTCTGATTCCGGCGATGCGCGCCAAGCTGGTGGATCGGCAAAACCCATTGAGCGAAGTGGAGCGCCCGCAGATTCGCGGCGACGGCGAGCCGCCGCTCAATCTGATTCTGACCGACGGCCGGACGCTCGAATGCTATAGCGCGCCAATTCGAAGCGCCGACGGCCGGGAATATGGCTGGGTTTGGTTTTTCCGGGATATTACGGAGCGCAAACGGCTCTCGAAGCAAATCCTGGAGGCCGGAGAGCTTGAGCGCCAGCGCATCGGGCAGGACCTGCACGATGATCTATGCCAGCAACTGACCGGCATCACGTTTTTGGGCCGCGTTCTTCAACAGCGACTGGCAGTGCGGCTTCCCGATGAAGTCCAAAACGCCGCGCAGGTTGTGGAGATGACGGAGCGGGCCATCGGCCGCGCTCGCGAGCTGGCGGCGGGTCTTCAGCCGGTCGAATTGCGAAGCGGATTAGGCGCAGCGCTGCTGGAATTGACGGGGAACGTCCAGCGGATTTTTGGCGTCTCGTGCCATTTTCGTGGCGAGCTGGCGGTCCAGCTGCCGGATCCTGCCGCGCCGATTCACCTGTATCGCATCGCCCAGGAGGCAATGCATAATGCCATTCGTCACGGCAAGGCCCGCAATATCTTTGTCGATCTGGTGCAGGTGGGATCGAGAGTAATCCTGACGATCGAAGACGACGGCAGGGGGATCGATTTCGCCATGTCGGGCCAGGGCCTTGGCCTTCGGACGATGCGGCATCGGGCGCGGATGATTGGCGCGACGCTTTCCATCGAGCGCGCAAGCGATACCGGCACGGTCGTTCGCTGCCAGCTTTCGAAAGTCGCCGAGCCACGCGCCACGCAGGAGGGTTGAAGTCGATGAACGCACTGGACCATCAAGTGATTCATAAATCCCGCGTGCTGCTCGTGGACGATCATGCGGTTGTGCGAAAGGGCATGACCGCCATGATCAACGAGGAGCCGGACATGATCGTGTGCGGAGAAGCGGATGGCGTCCGCTCGGCAATTGAAGCGATTGGCGAATGCGATCCGGATGTCGCGCTGGTGGATTTGTCCATCAAGGATGGCGACGGACTGGAACTGATCAAGGAGATCCGTCGCCGCTGGAAAGACGTGGCGGTGCTGGTGCTTTCGATGTACGACGCGTCGGTTTATGCCGACCGCGCCCTGCGCGCCGGCGCGCGGGGTTACATCATGAAAGCCCAGGCGGCACGCACGGTGATGGATGGCATCCGCTCTGTCCTGCGCGGCGAAACTTACTTCAGTGATCCGAAACAAGAGAATCTCTCGCAGGAAATCGGCGATGCGCCAGCCGCCGACCGATCCAACCTGCTGGCGACTCTCACTGATCGCGAGATGCAGGTGCTGCGCTGCATCGGCAAAGGCTGGAGCGGACAGGAAATTGCTGACGAATTGTTCATCAGCCCCAAGACCGTTGAAGCCCATCGCGAGCACATCAAGCACAAGCTCGAGCTGGCCAGCAGCGGCGATCTGCTGCGCTATGCCATCGAGCACAATCGGATTCACGATTGAGTAAAGTTCCTGCATTAGCGGCGCGTGATCAGTTTTGAATTGAGCGGAAGGTGATAGTAGTCGATGACCTTTCGCCGTTCTTCTTCGACAAACTGCGTCTTGAAATGAACGGCGTCGATAAGCATGGCCGGCTCGATGCGCATTGGAGCTTGCTCAAAAACATGCCGAGAATCTTCAAAGTGCTCGCGCGTCGAGAGGGGGCAGGGCAGCACGTGAAGCGTCGCGCTATGCGCCTTGCACAAGGATTGCATCTTCGCCAGGAAATGATTCGAAATGACCGGTAGCGATTGCCCGTAGGACCCGGCGGGCGGTTCAGGTCCATCTGGCAGCTTCTCAAAAACGTGATCGAGTAGCGACAGCACGGGTTCAGGATCGGGCGCGGATTGCGCAATTGGCGTCGGTGTGGCAAGATCCGGCGCATCATCATCGGCGCGATTCCACATGCTGTTGGCCATCATC
Source organism: Tepidisphaeraceae bacterium (assembly GCA_025450555.1). GTDB lineage: Bacteria > Planctomycetota > Phycisphaerae > Tepidisphaerales > Tepidisphaeraceae > JANWHF01. Next base: position 7,696 of record JANWHF010000250.1, read on the forward strand.
AGGTTTGGCATCAGCCAGCGGCCAAGATGTGACGCGGTCAGTTGTGAATCGTGCTTGAGCCGAAAGATTTCGATGACTTCATCGAGGCGATGGAAGTAGCCGCAGAAGTAATCGTGGGATAGCCGGGGAGGCAGATTATTGGCGAAGCATCCGGGGACGTAGAAGAAGTAGACGGTGTGAATTGACGGATCGTGTTGGAAACCAGACTCCAGCAGATAATACTGGCCGGCCATTGAAATGGCCTGGTTTGTGGTGAGGAATCGCACGTCGGGGGAGGGCTCAGTCCCGGGCATGAACAACTGGTGAGCGACGCTGTCGCCGAGGTAGACCGTGCGAACTGAAGGCGGCAGCGAGTTGGCGCGGTTGATGCCGTGATAGACGTCGGTGCCGATCAGGTCCTCGCCATGCGTGTGATAAAAATGCCGGCCGATGCGCCAGTCGCAAAAAAGAATGACAGTCAGAAGTCCCAGCGAAAAGAGGAATGCGGTTTTTAGAAATTCCAAAACCGGTCGGGTACGCGGTCGATTGGCCCGGTTCGATCGAGAAGCGCGCTCCGCGATGGCGGTCGCGGTTGCACAAGTTGGCTCGAATTCATTCGACTGCCGATCCACCAAAAAATTCCTCTAGAACTGAAAGTAAATGAAGCTGCGCGATCCGAGGTTTCCAATCCACAGGATCGTCACAATCAGCGCGTAATAAGCGGGCCAGCGAATCCATTTTGGCTGTGCGAAGAAGCGCTGCATTAGCTGCGGTTTCGTCCGCGCCCACTGAATCATTTCCAAAATAAAGACGATGGCTGCCAGCACGATCAGATCGAATCGATCGAATGGCGGCAAGACATTCGTCACATAAGTCGGATGCATCAAAATCGGAGAACGGGCCAGATGCCCCGCGATCCACTTTGCCGAGGCAAAGGATTGGGCTCTGAAGAAGATCCAGGCAAACGCGACGAAATTAAACGTAGTAAAGATCTGCCAGGCATCAGTGAAAGCCGGAAATTGGTTCAGGCCTGTCGCATCCCAAAACTTCTGCCGGAGAGTAAGCGTCCATCGCGAAAGAAGAATGTAAGCACCGTGCAAAGCGCCCCAGATGACAAACGTCCAGCTTGCGCCATGCCACAAGCCGCTGACGAGGAACACGATCAGGATGTTGATCGCCCAGCGGATCGGCCCGACGCGGTTGCCGCCCAGGGGAATGTAGAGGTAATCGCGAAACCAGGTGGATAGCGAAATGTGCCAGCGGCGCCAGAACTCGGCCACCGATCGCGAGGCATAGGGGCGATCGAAATTGGTCATGAGCCGGATGCCCAGCACGCGGGCGGCCCCGATCGCGATGTCGGTGTATCCGGAGAAGTCGCAATAGATCTGGATTGCAAATCCATAAGTTGCAATCACAAGCCATGCGCCACCCCAGGCCCGGGGATGGCCATAGATCGCATCGACGATGACCGCAACGCGGTCGGCAATGACGACCTTCTTGAACATGCCCCAGAGCATCAGCCGAAGGCCGCTGTAAATGCGGTCGGAATTGAATGCATGGATCTGGCGAAACTGCGGCAGCAAATTCTGCGGCCGCTCGATCGGCCCTGCGACGAGCTGCGGATAGAACAGAACGTAAAGCGCGTAGTAGCCAGGATGGCGCTCGGCACGCTGCCGGCCATAAAATACCTCGATGGTGTAAGCCATCGACTGGAAGGTGTGAAAGGAAAGCCCGATTGGCAGCAGCCAACCTAAATTGTGAATGGGGTAATTCCAATGAAGAAATTCCGACAGGGCATGGACATTGGCATTTAGAAAATCGAAATACTTGAAGAGTGCGAGCAGGCCAATGTTGGCGACGAGGCTGACGATGAGAAATGCGCGCCGCCATCCACCTTTTGCGGATTCGATCGCGAGGCCCGCGACGTAATCGATTGCGATGACCAGCAACAGGATCAGCAGATATTTTGGAATGAAGGCCAGGTAGAAAGCCGCGCTGCACAAAAGCAGCCAGGCCCATCGCGCGCGGTGAGGCAGGCAGAAATAGATCGCGGTCGTAATAGGAAAGAAAATCAGGAATGAGAGCGAATTAAACAGCATGGCTCATGAACGGTGCACTTAGTTGTCACAGACTATATTGTGGAGCTCAGGCTTGATGATCGCGCGGCTCACCTTATTGCCGTCTAAATCAAATGCAAGCGAGGATCATCGGAAATCGATTTGATGGCGCTCTCATATTTACACCTTTGAATGCATTGCCCCTTCGCGCTTAAGTCCAAATAACAAAACGTGATCCGTCAAATTGACCAAGACGCAATTCTTCGATTTACGCAACATTATTGTGCCTCGCGAATATCAATAAGTGCAAATCCCAGCAAGAGTTGCCGAGGAAATTTGCGTCCGGTGCCTTAATCGTTACAATGGGACGATCATGCCGACTCGAACTAAAACGAGGCAGACATCCGCGCGTCGAGGCGTTCATCATGCCGAAAGGCGCGGCCGTCGCCCGGTGCGCGGGGCGACGCGACGCGTCGTTCATGCCAAGACGTCGCCCGTAGAAGCAGCTCGGTCGGCTGGTATCAGCAGCTACAGCAAGGCTTTACGGTTTCTCGCGTCATTGAACGATTTCGAGCGGCTTCGCATCGTGCGCTACAACGCACAGAATTTTGACTTGGAGCGCATGCGAACGCTCCTGCGAAAGCTCGGCAATCCACAAGAATCCTTCAAGTCGGTCCACATTGCTGGAACTAAAGGCAAGGGCAGCACTTGCGCGATGATCGCGTCGATGCTGGAGGCCAGCGGATATCGCGTGGGCCTGTATACCAGCCCGCATCTGGTGGATGTGCGCGAACGCATCAGCGTCAACGGCGAGATGATCTCGCAGACCGAATTTGCCCGGCTGGTCAAGCATTTTGAGCCAATCATTCGGCGGATGAAGCCGACGCCAACTTATTTCGATGTGCTGACCGCTCTGTCGTTTAAGTATTTTGCAGAGCAGAAGATAGATATTGCCGTCGTGGAGACTGGGTTGGGTGGCCGGCTCGA
>JANWHF010000251.1 GCA_025450555.1 Tepidisphaeraceae bacterium
GCCATCCACATGATCGGCCGCCAGAAGCTCGGCCCACTTGGTGCCGCTGGCGTTGTTGCCCGCGGCCGGGGCGCTGTCGCCCTCGCGATCCGGGTAAATCCTGGTTTCGGATTTGTCGCTCCCGATGGGCTTGGCCGCGGCCGGGTCAGCGGCCGGTGCTGGCGGGTTAGCCGTGGAGGTATTCGGCTGTGAAACAGAGCCACCTCCGGCAGCGCTTGTTGTGTCGCTGTCGGAGGTGGGCTGCGCCTGAATACCAGTGGTATCCAAGGTTACTTTCTTCTTGTTGTTCTTTGGAACGACGACGGCATAAGCCAGCAAAACCGCAACCAGCACGCCGCCAATCGCCATCCCGATGCGCGAATCCCTTCGCATAATTGGGCATCCTTTCCCACGCGGGAATTTCTGGAGTTTCTTACGCGCCGGCGGGCCGTGGTTTTCCCGACATCGGCGCCATGCGCGTCTCCTCATGTTCGATGCGCTTGCCGACCAACAAGATCGGCGACGCAATTGCGATAGAGGAGTACGTTCCTACAAGTATGCCAACCAGCAAGACAAATGTAAAGCCATGGATGCCCTGGCCGCCCAGGAAGTACATGATCGCCACGGTTACGATGTTGGTTCCGGCCGTCAGCAACGTACGCGACAACGTCTGGTTGATCGCGTCGTTGACGATCTTTCGGCTTACGTGCCCAAACTTGCCTCGGTTCTCGCGAATTCGATCGAATACCACAATCGTATCGATCATCGAGTAGCCCATGATGGTTAAAATACCGGCCACCACGGTCATATTGATGCGGAACGGCTCGAGCTGAAAGATGTCCCGCAGCACCGGCACCTTCACCAGATAATGGGCAAAACCGAGTGCCGCGATGGTAAAGGCGACGTCGTGCAGCAGGGCCACGACCGTTGCCGTACCATACTTGAGGTTGCCAAACCGGAACCAGATATAGGCCATGATCGCCAGCACCGACAGCACCAGCGCCTCGATGGCGGCGGTGGTCGTATCGCCGGCCACCTGGGCATCGAAGGTCTTCACCTGCTGAAGCTGCGCCGGCCGGTTGATGGCATCATTGGTCATCTTCCAGAGCGGCTCGGCCACCTCGACCTGCCATTTCTCGGCGTCCTTCATGTAAGGAATCGCGTCATCGTTGGCCAGCACGACCGCCGATGAACTTGCGCGATCAGAATTGGCCCCATAAGGCGTCTGCACCGTAAACTCCCGCCGCGCGCCCGGATCATTGCTCGACAACTGGAACTGCTGCTGGTGAATACGATCGGCGATGGCCGTTGCCGACAAAGGCGGATCGATGTGCGTCAGCACGATCGCCACGCCGCCCTTCTGATCCTCCGCCGTCGGCACCTTGAACCCGCCGGCCCACGTGCCCTGAACCAATGCTTTCGTGTTGGCATCGGTCAGCGGCAGCACCGTATGGTTCATCGCCGCCGCGAGCGGCTTGCCTACATCCTCGAATTGCGAAGGGACGTCCACCTTCAGGAGTGAATTCCCACTGGAATCGCGCATCGTCGAAAGTACCGCTTCCTGCACCTGCGCGCGATTGGCATTGGGGGTGCTGACTTCATACGTCAGATCATTCCCGCCGATGGACTGTGGCTGCGGGCTGGGCAGGGCATTTGGATCGCCCTTTTCCAGCAGCTTGCGCACGTCGTCGATCGGCAGCGGCTTCTTGAGCTCGAACGTCACCGACGTGCCGCCGGCAAATTCGATATCAAACATCTTCCCCTGGCTGACTTTGATGCTGAACAGCACTGAACCAATAACAATTGCAATAACACTAAACCCAATAAAGGCCCAGGCCTTGCCCATCCAGTCGATGTTGGGGCGCAGCAGCTTGTCCCATTTGGGGAAGGTCATCGGAATGCTGCCCAGCGTCCGCACGCCAAAGTTCTCGACCATGATGTTGAAGATGGTCCGCGTGACGAACAGGGCGGTAAACAGCGACGCCACGATACCGATGATCAGCGTGATGCCGAACCCGCGCACTTCTTCAGTTCCCAGCAGGATCAGGAAGAGCGAAGTGATGATCGTGGTCATGTTGGAATCCCAGATGGCGCTGGCGGCCTTGCCAAAGGCATGGCGGAGGGCCATTCGGATTCCGACCCCGTGGATTTGCTCTTCGCGCAGGCGCTCGAAGACCAGCACGTTGGCGTCCACCGCGGTGCCGATGGTCAGCACGATGCCGGCGATGCTGGGGAGGGTGAAGGTCGCGTTCAATGCGCTCATGACCGCCAGAATCAGCAGCACGTTCATGACGACCGCGAAAAATGCGACGATTCCCGAAATATAGTAGTACCCGATCAAAAACACGCCGACGACCGCCAGACCCGCGACACAGGCCAGCATGCCGGCATGTAAATTGTCCTGCCCGAGCTGCGGGCCGACTGTCTGCTCGCTGATCGGCTCATCTGCCAAAGTCGCCGGAAGACTTCCTGCTCGCAGCGTGCTGACCAGATAATCCAGTTCCTGCGGCGTAAAGCCTCCCTGTCCGCCGGAGATTTGGCCGCGCTCGCCGATGGTCGCTTCGATGTTGGGGGCGCTGATGACGCGCCCGTCGAGGACAATTGCCATCGGCTTGTTGTGGTTGCCCTGCGTGAGCTGCCGCATGTAGGCGCCGCCCTGCGGGTCGAAGGTGAAGCCGACGACCTGCTCGCCGCTCATTTCCGTTTCGACATCCGCATTGGTCAGCACCCAGTGCTTGCGACCTGGTCCGTTGTCAATCGATTTGTCAGGCGTGATGTAGCAGAGCACGTAGTTGTGCTTGTTGTAGGGAACGCTGTTGCTCTTGAACTCCTTGACGTTGTCCACCTGATACCAGCGTGTCGTGTCGCCAGCCTGCAGCTTGGGCCCTTGCGTTTGCAGGCGCTCGACCATTTTCTGGTACTCAGCCGCCGGCAGGTCATTGGCCAGGATGTGAAATTCCAGAACACCGGCGCCTTGCAGCTTGCGCTTCAGATCAGTCACGTCATCAAGCATGCCGCGCGTATTCTTCACAGCATCGGAAGCGGAGACGTATTCATCGATCGCTTTCAGGCGCGCTGGAAAATCGGCGTACTGTTTATGCAGCGCCGCCAGATCGGCGTTGCGCTCAGATTCGGGCTCTGCAAGGATCGAATCGATCTCCTCGGGATGAACATTCGACGCCGCGATTGGAGATGGCCCGGCCGTTTCCGCACCGGGAGCCTTGGGATGAAGCAGATTGTTGTACTCGATGCGGAGGCGCGCCTCTTCATCCGCATTCTGCGCCTTATGGGCCGCTTGAATCTGATCCCATAAACCGGCGAGCTTGTGATACAGCTCTTTGCGCTGCTGGCTGTCGGAAGCCATGCGATCGAGGTCAGCGCGGGTCTTACCGTTCTTTCCCTCGATGGCATCGACCACATCATCGGGATTGACGTTAGTGGCTTCCAGCGCGTCCTGGGCCGCCACCATGTTCCGGCTCAGTTCCTTGCGCTTGGCGGCATTTGCCTGGGTGTCGCCGGTCAAAGGCATCTGGATCTCGAGCCGAGTATCGCCCTGCGGACGCCAGATCAGGTTCCGCACGCCTTCCGGATCGACGCGCTTCTTGAGCACCTCCGCCACCTGGCTGGCGAGCTGGCCATTGGGCTTGATGCCTTCGGGCGGCTTGATTTCGTAGAGCAGGCTGGTCCCGCCGACGATGTCGATGCCGGGCTTGAGGTTAATCCAGTGATCGATCTTGTCGTGCGGATGGCTGACCTTGTGAAGCACCGGCGAAAAAATGATCGCCAGCGCCGCAAGCAATACGACGCCGATGATGCTGAGTCTTTGTACGTTATGTTCGTGCATGGTTGGCTCGGAAAGGATTCAAACGGCAATTCGCCGGCCGATTATCGGCGATGAGCGAAAGGCCAAATTGCAGAAGAAAGAAGCGGCTTCAAATCCCGGCAAATCGCATCCATCTGCGCGATCATCTGCCGGCTGTAGGAGACTGGTTTTCAGCCGATCATCGGCGGGCCGGTCGGCTGGAGCGATTGACCAGCGAAAATCACTTGACGAATCTTCGTCTGGGATGCACACGAAATTGCCAGCAGAATCGGCTGCCTGGGAAGCGGGTGATACGCAGCCGCGACGCTGATGAAGCAAGGCGAGTTGCCATGAAATTCCAACCCATGGATTCGCGCTTGGCCCAATGCACGCGTCTGCCGCCACCGCAAGGAGGGAGATCTTCGAACGCCGCGAAGTGCCGATTTTTCGTTCTCGGTCGATTCTTCCGGCCGGGCATTAGCGGCATCGCGGGCCGCCTGCATGGTCCCATTGCCGCGCGGCGTTTCATCATGCTGCCGCGAATCGCTCTGCGACTGCGCCGCCTGGGCCGCGGCACCAATCACGGGCGCAAAGGAAAGGCAAAGCACCACCTGCGCCATCAGCGCGAGTGTGAGCCGCCTTGTCTGAATCGATTGCGCCATCAGTTAGAATTCCAGTCAGGCATCACTCGCCAAACCAACCCGCCTTCGATGCTTATCCGGCCTTTTCTTCTTCAACGACCCGGTTAATCGCGCTGCGGGAAAACTTGATCTTCGTGTTGTTGCTCTCGTCCACTTTCACCAGCACTTCGCCATCGCGCACTTCGACGACTGTTCCCAGGATGCCGCCGATGGTTTGCACGCGGTCACCCTTTTTCATTTCGTCGATCATCCTCTGCTTCTGGCGATCCTGCTTGCGCTTCGAATTCCACGAGAAATACATGAAAATCAGCAGAAGCAAAAAGACCAGGGACATCGGCGAACTGACAATGTCGGCCCAGGGCGGCCGGCCATTGGTCGGGGCGGCAGCCGGCGCGGCGGCAGCAAGAGCGTGAAAAACCAGGCTGTTCAAACCATCTCCTTATTCAATCGACAAAGCTCAATTCTATTTCTCACCGGGATCAGGATCAGAGGCCGAATCATCCTGGGCCGGGCCCAACGCACATCTTGGATCATCGCGGCGAAACTGCTCGAATGTTCCATGGCCAATGGCTTTACGAATGTCGGCCATCAGCCGTTGGTAGAATCGAATATTATGCACCGACGTAAGCACGGGGCCAAGCATTTCGCCGGCAAAAAAATAGTGCCGGATCGCGCCACGTGTGAAATGGCGGCAGGCGTAGCAGTCGCAACCGTCTTCGATTGGCCCGCAATCGGCGATAAATCGGCTGTTTCGCAGGCGAATCGCGCCACTCGCTGTAAACGCATAAGCATTGCGCCCGTTTCGTGTTGGCATCACGCAATCAAACATGTCGATGCCATTCGATACGCCCGCGACGATGTCTCGCGGGAAGCCGACGCCCATCAGATATCGCGGTTTATCGGGCGGTAAGATCGGCGTCACCCCCGCCAGCACCGCGACCATCGCCTCGAACCCTTCCCCCACCGCACATCCGCCCACCGCATATCCCGGGAAATCCATTTCGATCAATCGACGCGCGCATTCATGGCGAAGCGACAGATCGGTTCCCCCTTGTACGATGGCAAAGAGCGATTGATCGCTCGGCCGCGCATGCGCCTGCTTGCATAACGCCGCCCACTGCACCGTCCGCTCGACCGCCTGGCGATGATACGCCGGCTCAGCTTTGCCAGGGGGACATTCATCGAAGGCCATGATGATGTCTGCCCCCAGATCATTCTGCACCTGGATGCTGCGCTGCGGCGAAAGATGAATCATCGAGCCATCGATGTGACTCTTGAACGTCACGCCATCGTCGTTGATGGTGCGAATGTCGGACAGCGAGAAGACCTGAAACCCGCCGCTGTCGGTGAGGATCGGCCCGGGCCAGGACATGAAACCATGCAGATCACCCAAAGCCGCCACAACCTTTTCGCCGGGCCGAAGCATCAGGTGATAGGTGTTGGCCAGAACGATCTGCGAGCCGGTAGCAGCAACCTGGTCGGGAAGGACGCCCTTAATCGTCCCTTGCGTTCCGACCGGCATAAACGCCGGGGTATCAAACGATCCGTGGCGCGTCGTCACGCGCCCGAGGCGCGCGCTCGAAGATGGATCGACAGCGAGCCGCTCATACCGCAGCGGCGCATCGGACAGAACACTCATGCCACCGATTGTGGGGGATAAGGCGGGTTCGCCTCAAGTGCTGGACGCCGCTTCGTGATTATGTCATCTCGTCGCACGACACAAAAAGACACAAAATGACGCGCGCGGCAGATGTGTCTAAATTGGACGATTTTATACATAATATGATGAAATAACAGCACTTAAGTCGATGTCGCGCTCATTTTTGCGCGCGACATGTGAGGTGCGACAGTTCGTCCCTCTGCCTCACCTCAAATCAACGCCTGTGTTCACCCCGGCCGTGCTCGTGCTCGTAGCGCCGGTGTGGCGAGTAGTGATACTCAAATCGTGGATGGACCAAGAATCCCCCGATGCGCAAGCCGCCCAACTCCACCCGCGCCGAAAAAAGCGGAGGCGGCGGCGCATAGACCGGCGGCTCAACCGATACCACCTGCGGCCCCAGATACGGCGCCGGCGCATCGGCGATTGCTGGCGGAGGGCTATAAATCGGCCGCGCCGAGGCGCTTTCCGTCGCATCGATTGCCGCCTCTCGATCGCGTTGCGCCGATTGCGCCAGGATCGGTCACGCGCATATCCGCCTGCACGACCGCATCCGAATTCGTTGGCGGCACATAATTCGATGTTTGATACTGCGCCCGCGCCGGCAACCCCATCCACAGCCCCGCCACAATCGCAAACGCCGCGGCCGAGCATCCGGAAATAACCCTCTTACGCATCTTCACCGCTCCTTGGATGGCAATCAGAGTCCTCGCCGACTTGAATCATTATGGGTCACAAATCAGACAGTGCGTGTGAGTCGACGTTAGAACGCTCAACGATTTTCCTACCACTTGTCCGATGCACGCGTCCGCTTGCAAACCTCGCCCGCGCATCGACAATCGCGAACTCAATGCTTCCTGAGAGCCTGGAAACCCCCCGCCGACCGTGGCCTGCGAAGGTGGCGCGATCCTTTTATTTTGCATTCGTGGGAATCGGCTATCTGCTGCGCTCGCAGCGCAACGCCCGCATCGAGTTGCTCATCGGCATCATCGCCTGCGCGCTGGGCGCCTGGCTGCGCATCAGCCGGGTTGAATGGGCGGTGATCGTGTTCACGATCGCGCTGGTGCTGATCCTCGAAGGGTTAAACAGCGCGGTCGAAATGGCCATCGACCTCGCTTCACCGCAGGTTCACCCCCTTGCCAAGCACTCAAAAGACCTGGCGGCGGGAATGGTGCTGATCGCTTCGATCGCATCGGTCGTGGTCGGGTTGCTCATCTTCGCGCCGCCGCTCTGGCAGAAAATATTTGGAACCCATCCATGAAACAGCAGCCGCTGCGCACGACGGTGATCGGAAGCTATCCGTTTCCAGGCTGGCTGGAGTTTGCCTCGCAGAATCTGGACCGCTTCGGGTCGGCTGACGTCGCCGAGGCGCAGGACGATGCGGTGATCTGCGCGCTCCATGATCAAGTCGCTGCCGGGCTCGATGTCATCACCGATGGCGAGCAGACTCGCCTCGATTTCAATCTTTCTTTCTACGGATTTCTGGAAGGTATCGAGTTGGAAGGCGCTTCGCCGCGCCGCTTTGGTCCGCCCGCCCACGATCAGCGCGGCCGCCATGCCATTCGAGGCGAACTTCGCGCCCCGCGCGGCCTGGGAGCCGTCGAAGAATTCAATCGTCTCCAACGTCTCGCCCCTAAAGGCCCGACGCTTAAGGCCAGCGTCCCCGGCCCCTACACCCTCAGCGGCCGGCTCGTTCCCGACGGCCCCTATGCCGATCGATATGCGGTGGCCGAAGCGCTGCTGCCGATCGTACGGCAAGAACTGGAAGCGCTGGTGAAGGCAGGCTGCCGGGAGATCACTGTCGATGAGCCTTCGATGAGCTGCTACGCCTACAAGGAAAACCCGGAGAAGTTCGTCGATATTTTCAATCGCACCGTCGAAAGCGTCGCCGGGAAATGCCGCCTCTCAACGCATCTTTGTTTCGGCAATTTCAAAGGACATGCCGTCGGCCCCCGGCAATATGCGCCGATGTTCCCGGCTTTTCTCGAATTGAATGTGGACGAAA
>JANWHF010000252.1 GCA_025450555.1 Tepidisphaeraceae bacterium
AAATGGAACAGCGACAGCGCCTTTTTCTGCGCCGCGGGCTGAAAATAAATCAGAAGATTTCGGCAGGAAATCAGGTCGATCTTGGTGAAGGGCGCATCCTTGATGATGTTGTGGCGGGCAAAGACGATCATTTGCCGAATATCGCCCGAAATGTGGTAGCCATCCTGCTTCTTGCTGAAGCAACTGGCCAGCCTGGAGGGAGGCACCTCGACGAGCGCTTCTTCGTCATAAACGCCGGCACTGGCCGTCTCAAGCGAAGAGCCGTGAACGTCGGTGGCAAAGATTTTGACGTTGGTCGGCCGCCCAATCAGATGCAGCCTTTCATGAAGCAGAATGGCAATCGAATAGGCTTCTTCTCCGGTGGCGCATCCCGCGACCCAGATTCGAAATTCTTCACCGGGCCGCTTGCGCGAGAGCAGCTCCGGAAGCACGTCGCGCTCCAGGCGATCGAATGCTTCGCGGTCGCGGAAGAATCGCGTGACGCCAATCAGAAGATCGCGATACAGCGAATTGAGCTCACGATCGTCGGAACGCAAATGCTTAACGTAATCGTCCAGGTCCAGTGACTGGTTGAGCGATAGCCGCCGCTCGATCCTTCGTGCGACGGTATTGGGCTTGTAGTGCGAAAAATCGATCCCGTACTCGTCGCGGAGCAGCTTGAAAATCGCTTCGACACCGTGGGTTGCTTCTCCGTCTCCCGATGCCGCGGCTGCGCTGGCCAGCCCGGAAGATCGCCGCTTGATATAGTCGGTGACGACCTGCGGCATCTGCTCCGGAGACATGACGGCATCGACGATGCCGGTATCCACCGCGCTGCGGGGCATGCCATCGAATTTTGCCGTTTCTTCGCTTTGGACCAGGACTAACCCACCAGCTTCGTGTACGTCGCGGATGCCGCGCGAGCCGTCGCTTCCGGTGCCCGACAGCACGACTGCAATGGCATTTGACCCCACATCCTGCGCCAGCGATCGGAAAAAGTGATCGATCGGCAGGCTCAGGTCCTGGAGCGGATCCTTGTCGGTCAGCAGAAGCTTGCCGCCGGAGATGATCATCTCCTTCTTTGGCGGGATCAGGTAGATGGAATTGGGCTCGACGAGCATCCCATCTTCGACTCGATGAATGGGCATCCTGGTGTGTCGCGCCAGCAATTCATCCATCAAGCTCCGGAAATCCGGCGACAGGTGCTGGATGACAACAAAGGCAACGCCGGTGTCGACGGGGGTGGATTTGAAGAATCGTTCGAGGGCCTCCAGGCCACCGGCGGATGCACCTACGCCAGCGACAAACAGGCTCCTCGTTTGTGGATCCGGTCGCGAATCGACCGTTTCAACCTGCGAATCATCGGAATGCTGCGCGGACTGGGTGCGCATCAAACTCTCCTTTGCCGGCTTCGCTTCTTAAATGTTACAGTCCGAGGCCCGACAAAAATCCCATCGTTTGCGCCGACTTACTAATGTGTAGTTAATGAAGCAAACGTCATGCCTGACTTAAGAGCCAAGACCGGCGTGGTTTGCTCTGGTCCGATCGGGTAGAGTGCTGGCCCGCCGGCGCTCGTGGGTGCGCCGGCAATTCAGATACAGTCAGTTTTAATTAGTTCAAGAGCACGGGACGTTATGAGCGATTCGTATATTCAGAACCTCTTTGCCGACCGCATCGGTGGAAAAGCCTACGGCAAGAGCACCGAAATCTACAAGTTCGAAAAAATCAAGCGGGCCAAGCGCGCAGCCTTGGCTGCCAATCCCGGTGTGGAATTGATCGACATGGGCGTCGGCGAACCGGACGAGATGGCCTTTCCGGAATCGATCGAAGCACTGCATCGGGCCGCCCAGAAGCCGGAAAATCGCGGCTATGCGGATAACGGGAGCAATCTTTTCCGCGAAGCTGCTGCTCGGTGGATGAAAAGCGTCTGCGGGGTCTCCGGAATCGACCCGCAGACGCAGATTTGCCATTCCATTGGCTCAAAGGCCGCATTGACGCTGCTGCCGGCCTGCTTCATCAACCCCGGCGACGTCGCCCTCATGACAACACCCGGCTACCCCGTTTTCGGGACCCATGCCCGATATTACGGAGGCGAAGTTTTTAATCTCCCGCTGCTGGAGAAGAACAATTTCCTGCCCGACTTGGAAAAGGTTCCGGCTGACAAACTGGAGCGAGCCAAGACGCTGGTCATCAATTACCCCAACAATCCGACCGGCGCGAGCGCAACGCCGGAGTTTTTCGCGCAGGTGGTGAACTTCGCAAAGAAGCATGATCTGATTGTGATCCATGATGCGGCTTATGCCGCGCTGCGCTTTGAAGGCCAGCCGCTCTCGTTCCTGGCAACGCCCGGCGCGATGGACGTGGGCGTCGAGCTGCATTCGATGTCCAAGGGATTCAACATGACGGGCTGGCGGCTGGGCTTTGTTGTCGGCAATCCGCTGATCGTCAAAGCCTACGCCGATGTGAAGGATAATTCCGATTCGGGTCAGTTCCTGGCGATCCAGGAAGCTTGTGCCGTGTCCCTGGATCATCCCGAAATTACGCAGAAGATCTCCAACAAATATTCCCGCCGGATGGATGGCCTGGTGCAGGTACTCAACAAGTATGGCTTTGGCGCTCGCAAGCCACAGGGATCGTTTTTCCTTTACGTGCGCGCTCCGCATGCCGCGATGGACAAAGCCGGCAAGCGCGTTGTCTTCGAGAAGGCCGAGCATTTCAGCCAATGGCTGATTACCGAAAAGCTCATCAGCACGGTGCCATGGGATGATGCCGGCGCTTATGTTCGATTCAGCGTGACTTTTGTCGCCAAAGATCATGTGGATGAGCGGCGGGTCTTGTCGGAAATCGATCGCCGGCTCGAACGCTCAAACTTCGAGTTCTAGGCTTTGGCAAAAACACAGAATGCAGCGTCACCGGTTACCGCGTATGTCGCTCTTGGGGCAAACCTAGGCGATCGCGCGGCCAATCTGCACCGCGCGCTGGAATTGCTGGAGCAATCTCCGGGCATTGAGGTGATTCGCGCATCGACCTTTATCGAGAACCCGGCAGTAGGGGGGCCGGCCAATTCGCCGGCCTTCCTGAATGGCGCAGCCGAGATCAGTACGACGCTTCGGCCGCGCACGCTGCTCGATCGATTGCTCGAGATCGAAAAAAAACTGGGCCGTGTCCGTAGCGAAAAGTGGTCGCCCCGGACAATCGATTTGGATTTATTGCTTTATGGATCGCAGATCATCGATGAGCCGGGCCTGACGGTACCGCATCCGCTGATGCACGAGCGGCGATTTGTACTGGAGCCACTTTCTGAGATCGTACCGAATGTTGTTCATCCAATTTTCAATCGAACGATTACTGACCTTCTCAAATCACTTTAATTCAGATCGAATCCCAACGCCGATTGCAATTTACCTGTTGGCCCTTACTTTACCTGCCCGTGATAATTGTCAAGAACATCGAGGAATGCCGAGCCGCACGAAAGAAACTGGGCCGGCTCGCGCTAGTGCCCACGATGGGCGCGCTGCACGAAGGGCATCTGTCGTTGATGATGCTTGCGCGGGCGCATGCGCCCAAGGTCGCGGCGAGCATCTTCGTCAATCCAACTCAGTTTGGTCCCCGCGAAGACTACACCAAATATCCCCGGCCCATCGAAGCCGACCTGGAAAAATGCCGGCAGGCGGAGATCGATCTGCTCTTCCTGCCTGACGCAGATCAAATGTATATGCCCGGCATGGCAGAGGTCATTGTCGATCTGCCGCAGCTCAGCAGCGTGTTGGAAGGCAAGCATCGCCCCGGCCATTTCCGTGGCGTCTGCCAGGTCGTCGCGAAGCTCTTTAACATCATTCAGCCGGACGTGGCTGTTTTTGGACAGAAAGATTTCCAGCAGTTCCGCATCCTCAGCGCGATGGTCGAGGCATTGGATTTCCCAATTGAAGTCGTCCCTGGTCCAACCGTTCGCGAGCCCGATGGGCTGGCGATGAGCAGCCGAAACCAATATCTCTCACCAACCGATCGCGAAAAGGCTCTGGCCATCAGCCGAGGTCTATTCGCAGCCCAGGCTGAGTTCAAGAAGGGCATCCGCCAGACCAATCGGCTCATCACTACCATCCAGCACATCCTGCTCGAGCAGCATCTGTCGATTGACTACATCGCGGCCGTCGATCCGATCACGCTCAAGCACGTCGATGCCGCAACCGGCCCAGTCGTCCTTGCCGTCGCGGCTCGCGTCGGGACGACGCGTTTGATCGACAACATTACGCTGGCATAGCTCCGGCACCTTCCGCAAAGTCCGGCTGATCGGTCCAGAAAATACGCATGGGCCTCAACAATTCGCTATGTTTACGTTATTGCTGCATAGGGAAACCCGGGCCGAACGGGTAGAATTCACATCGAATGATGAGCCGAACTTCGTGGCTATTGGTCTTGGTGTTGGTTGGCGTCGGGGGCATTGCGCCTTCAATGGCGGCAAGTCCCGCCGACATCGATTTTGCGCACGATATCCGGCCGATCTTTGAAGCCAACTGCTATAAATGCCACGACGCCGCTAAACATAAAGGCGGTCTTCGTCTGGATAGCAAGGCCACGGCTTTCATCGGGGGGGATTCAGGAGATCCTGCCATCATTGCGCACGATCCGGATCACAGTAAGCTGGTTCAGCTTGTGCGCGGCGACGATCCCAGTTCAGTCATGCCGCCCAAAGGTGATCGACTCACGAAGATACAGGTCGATCTGATCGTGCGATGGGTGAAAGGAGGCGCGGCCTGGCCCGACGGCATCGATCGCCCGGCCCAAGCCTTGACGCATTGGTCCTTTATCAAACCAAAGCGAACCGCAATTCCAACGGTCAAACTTCAGCATTGGGTGCGAAATCCGATTGATGCCTTTGTGCTGGCAAATCTGGAACGCAATGGCTTGGAGCCTTCGCACGAAGCCGATCGCTATACGCTGGTTCGCAGACTCTACCTGGACTTGATCGGACTGCCTCCGACTCCCAAAGAAGTTGCCGACTTCGTTGATGACAACTCACCTCGCGCATATGAAGCCCTCGTAGATCGCCTTCAGGCCAATCCACATTATGGTGAACGCTGGGCGCGCCAATGGCTCGATCTCGGTCGCTACGCCGACTCGGCCGGCTACGGCTCCGATCCACTGCGCTTCACGACCTGGCGCTGGCGAGACTGGGTTATCGATTCAATCAACAAGGATCTTCCCTACGACCAGTTCACGATCGATCAGATCGCGGGCGATCTTCTGCCGCACCCAACGACCGATCAGCTCATCGCGACCGCCTTCAATCGCAACACGATGACCAACACCGAAGGCGGCACTGATCCGGAAGAGTTCCGCGTGGCAGCAATCAAGGATCGCGTCGATACAACCATCCAGGTCTGGATGGGCCTGACGATGGGGTGTGCGCAGTGCCATACCCACAAATACGACCCCATCACCAATCGCGAGTATTACCAGCTCTTTGCCATCTTTAATGAAACCGAAGACGCCAATCGAGCGGACGAAGCCCCGACGATTCCGACGCCCACGGCCGAGCAGCAGAAACAAGTCGATGCGATGCAGGAGAAGATCGCTGCTGCAAAGCTGAAGATGGACGATCGTTCGGCATGGGCCGATGCGCAAGCGACATGGGAAAAGTCGCTGCCGTCGATGGAATCGCAATGGAAGGTGATACCTGCCGATGCGCTGGTGTCGCTCGGTGGAGCAGAAATTCATCCGGTCGACAATGGTTCGTTCGTCGCGAGCGGCAGCCTGCGAAGCAGCGACATTTATGTACTGACCGCGCGTCCGAAGTTAGCGGGAATTACCGCATTTCGGTTGAAGCTGGCGAATGATTCCGCCTTCCCGATCGGCTCGGTTGCCAAGAACTCGCTCAGCGCGTCTTTCATTCCCGAATCGGCTGAGTCTTTGCGCGGCCGATTTGTTCGCATCGATCTGCCCGGTAAGCAGAAGATGCTTTCGCTGGCGGAAGTGCAGGTCTTTAGCGGCGGCAAGAACATCGCGATCCAAGGCAAGGCATCCCAATCCTCGACTGCATTCAATGCTCCCGCGAAGCTTGCCATCGACGGCAACACCGATGGCCAGTTCGATCATCACTCCACGACTCATACCGATAAATCCACCAATCCCTGGTGGGAAGTGGATTTGAAGCAGAGCAGCCAAATCAATCGCATCGCCATCTGGAACCGGACCGATTTCGACCTGGGATCGCGGTTGAGCCATTTCCGCGTTCGAGTGCTGGATGAGAATCGCAAGACGGTTTGGGAAACGACGGCGGATCAGCCGCCGATGCCCAGCATGTCGCTCGATCCTTCCGAGCCGCGACGGCTGACGATTGCGCAAGTCAGCGATAGTGCCATGGATTTGGAAGAGGGCGGGCCAGAGACGCTTCAAAAGCATGTCGCTCGTAAGTCATCGTCACGTCCGCGAACGTTGGTCTTCCGGCTCGATCAGCCGCTCGATGCACGCTACGGCGCGTTGATGTTGTCGCTGGTGCAGCAGGGCGGCGCCAATTCGATTGGCCCATTCTGCATCGAGTACACGACGTCAAAGCATCCTGAAGAAGCGGTGCCTGCAAACGTCGCCGATGCATTGGCCATCGCGGCCGACCAACGAACGGATGAGCAAAAGGAATTGGTCTTCCGCTATTTCCAACAGGTGTCGCAACCGATGCAGGCGATGCGGGATGAAGTGGCGAGCCTCAATCGACAAATTAAGGACATCCCAGTCCCGCAAACCGCGATCATGCGCGAGCTGCCGACGGACAAGCAGCGCGAGAATCACATTCTCATTAAAGGCAATTTCCTCAATAAAGGCGCGAAGGTTGACCCGGCAGTGCTGGCTGCATTCGAGCCTTTGCCGAAGGGCGCGCCGAACAATCGCCTTGGGCTGGCCCAGTGGATTGTAGACAAGGACAACCCGCTGACCGCGCGAGTCGAAATCAATCGGCTCTGGGCACAACTCTTTGGCGTCGGCATCGTCGAAACGCAGGAAGATTTCGGGACGCAGGGCCAGCCGCCCAGCGACCAGGCGCTTCTCGACTGGCTGGCGGTGGAATTCATGGATCCCTCGTCGGCTGCCGACAAGGCGTGGGACATGAAGCGGATGGTCAAGATGATCGTGATGTCCGCCGCCTATCGCCAATCCTCCGCGGCCACGCCCGCGCTGCTCGGAGCCGATCCGCATGATCGGCTCATCTCCCGCAGCCCGCGCCGACGTCTTGAGGCCGAACTCGTTCGCGACCAGGCATTATCACTTTCAGGACTAATCAGCCTCACCATGCGCGGCCCGTCGGTCTATCCGCCACAGCCGGATGGACTGTGGCAGGCGGCATTCAACGGCCAGCGCACGTATCCAACCAGCACCGGTGCCGATCAGTATCGGCGCGGCATCTATGTCTTCTGGCGGCGAACGGTCCCGTATCCTTCCATGAATACGTTCGACGCCCCGAGCCGCGAAGTCTGCACGCTTCGGCGCATTCAAACCAGCACGCCGTTGCAGGCGTTCGTGACCCTCAACGATCCGGTTTACGTTGAATGCGCTCAAGCATTGGCACGGCGAATCATCAAAGAAGGCGGCACGACTGCACGCGATCGCGCTAAATTCGGCTTGGAGCTTTGCCTTTGCCGGCCTGCGGAATCGCAGCAGATCGATCGACTCCTGGCGCTTCATGATCATGAGCTGGATCGTTATCGCGATGATTCCAATGCGGCGCAAAAGCTGGCTGTCGATCCTCTAGGGTTATTGCCCAACGGTATGGACACCGCCGACGCGGCGGCATGGACGGTCTGCGCAAACGTCCTTTTGAATCTCGATGGCGTTCTGAGCAAACGCTGATTGGAATGAGCCATGAATTTTTCAGAAGAGCAAGCTCGCTTTATCACCCGCCGACATTTCCTTCGGCGGTGCAACAGTGGACTGGGAGCCGTCGCACTCGCTTCCATGTTAGGAGGTAAGACTCTGGCGGGGGATGGCGCGATTTTGCCTGCTTCAACCAAAGCCAATCCGCTGTCACCCAAGGCGCCACCCGCCTGGGCACGCGCCAAGCGCGTGATTTACCTGCACATGTCCGGCGGCCCGCCGCAGCATGACTTATTCGACTACAAGCCCAAGCTCAAACAGCTCAACGGAACTCCCTGTCCGAAGGAAGTTTTCCAGGGCGAGCGATTTGCCTTCATCAAAGGCACCCCGAAATTGCTTGGCAGCCCATTTAAATTTGCTCAGCATGGCAAGAGTGGTGCTTGGGTCAGCGAATTACTGCCGAACTTCGCAAAAATGGTGGATGACGTCACGCTGATCAAATCGATTTGGACCGACCAATTCAACCATGCCCCAGCCGAGATGCTGCTTTTCACCGGTAACCAGCGGCCGGGGTATGCCTCCATGGGTTCCTGGGTGACCTATGGTTTGGGCAGCGAGAGCCAGAATCTGCCGGGGTTTGTCGTGCTGATTTCCGGCGGCACCGATCCAACCGGTGGCAAGAGCCTGTGGGGCAGCGGGTTTTTGCCTTCGGTGTTCCAAGGCGTGCAATGCCGATCGAAGGGCGAGCCGATTCTGTACGTCTCCGATCCCAAAGGGATGGGTCGCGATGATCGTCGCGCCAGCCTCGATGCCTTGCGCGACCTCAACGAGATGGAAGTCCGCGAGTTTGGAGATCCGGAAACCGTCACCCGAATCAGTCAGTATGAGCTGGCTTACCGTATGCAGATGGCGGTTCCGGACGTGATGGACATTTCGCGCGAGCCACAGAGCGTGATTGAAGCGTACGGCGCCAAGCCCGGATCAGGCTCATTGGCCAACAATTGTCTGCTGGCCCGCCGACTTATCGAGCGGGGCGTGCGCTTCGTGCAGCTTTTCGATTGGGGTTGGGATTGTCACGGCACCGGGCCGGTCGATGACCTGGTGACCCATCTGCCGGCCAAGTGCAAGGAAATGGATCGACCTGTCGCCACGCTCGTGGCCGATCTAAAGCAGCGTGGCCTCCTGGACGACACGCTGGTCGTCTGGGGCGGCGAATTTGGTCGCACGCCTCTCAATGAAGAGCGCAATGGCAGCAAACTGCTGGGGCGCGATCATCATCCTCATTCATTCTGCGTCTGGATGGCCGGCGGCGGCGTTAAGCCGGGCTTCGTCTACGGTGCGACTGACGACTTGGGCTATCACATCGTCGAAAACAAGATGCACGTGCATGATCTTCAAGCCACGATCCTTCACTTGCTTGGCTTCGATCCGTTCAAATACAGCTATCCGTATCAGGGTCTGAATCAGCGCCTCATCGGGCCGGCCAGCGACTGGCGCATTCATGATGCTTTGCTGGCTTAATTGGTGCCGCAAGCGCATGATCGAGCCATGACCGCACCGATCGTCATTTCCACCTGGCCCTTCGGTAAGCCGGCCAACGATGCGGCCTGGAATGTGCTCAATCCAACTGGTTTTGCTCTGGATGCCATCGAAGCGGGCATCATGCAATGCGAGAATGATCCGACTGTCACGAGCGTCGGCTTCGGCGGGCTTCCCGATGCCAGCGGCGAGGTGACGCTGGATGCGTCGATCGTCGACCACGAGGGGCGATGCGGTGCCGTCGCCTGCATTTCGAAAATCAAAAATCCAATTCGTGCCGCCCGCCTGGTGATGGAGCATACGCCTCACGTGCTGCTGGTTGGACCAGGGGCAACGCAGTTTGCTCTTTCCCAAGGGATGCGCGAGGAAAACCTGCTGACCGAGCACGCGGCGGCGGAATATCAGAAATGGAAGCAGCAGCAGGCGGCAAAGAAAAAGCCCCAGGGGCACGACACGATTGGCATGCTCGCGCTGGATTCAGCAGGGCGATTGGCGGGCGGATGCAGCACGAGTGGACTTGCGTATAAACTCCCGGGACGGGTCGGAGATTCGCCGCTGATCGGCGCGGGATTGTGTTTAGAACCAGGCATCGGTGCTGCGACCGCGACAGGGGTCGGCGAAGAAATGATTCGATCCTGTGGCTCGCACTCCATCGTCGAAAATCTTCGGCGGGGGATGGAACCCATTGATGCCATCCGCGATGTGCTTGAGCGCATCCACCGCCGTCGCGGCAGCGAAGCAGGTGATGTCAGCTTCATCTCCCTGCGTGCCGATGGCGTCTATGCCGGCATGTCCCTATGGACTAAGACCAATTTTCAGTTTGCCCTGAGCAGTCCCGATCGATCGGATATGATCAAGGCCGCAACATTGATGTGATCGAAAATTATGCGCGCACATCGGCGGCTTCTGAGGCCGGCTGAAGCGCCTGCTCGATCTTCACCCGCTTGATGCGCTGCGGTTCGGCATCCAGCACGGTGAACTTCGTGCCATTGTGCTCCATCACCGTGCCCGCTTCGGGGATTCGGCCGAGCATCGTGGAAATGAATCCGCCCAGCGTGCTGTAACCGGCGTCGTCGGGCAATGAAAGCCCGGTCAATCGGTTGATTTCATCGATTTCAATCTGTGCATCGGCTTCGACGATTCCGTCGCTGACGCGCTTGAATTGAGCCGGCGCCCCCGCGCGCTCGTCTCCGGATACACCCACAAGTTCTTCGACCAGGTCTTCAATCGTAACCAGTCCGGCGGTTCCGCCGTATTCGTCCAGCACGATGGCGATGTGAATCTTCTGGAGCCGAAAATCCCGCAGCAGATCGCGCAGGGGCTTGGTCTCCGGCACATAGAAGGGCGGCCGCATGATCGACTTGATCAGCGGGGTCGGGTCGGTGTTTCCGTGCAATCGCACCAAGTCGCGCGTATAGAGGATGCCGACGATCTGATCGAGCGTGCCGGTGAAAACAGGGATGCGCGAGTGGCCGCTCTGCTCGATGACCCGCCGAATTTGATCGAGCGACGCTTCCAGTTCGATTGCGATAATCTGCGGCCTGGGCGTCATGATCTGACCGACGGTCGTTTCGCGGGATTCGATCACCGATTCGATCATCTCCCGTTCCTGCTCGTTGACGACGCCTTCCTTTTGGCCTTCCTCGACCGCAGACATGATTTCCTGTTCGATTTCCTCCGCTTCAGGGATTTCGCGCACGCCCGCGGCACTGCGAATGAGATTATCGATGCCGCGCATGGGGCCCATGATCGGGTGCATGATCATGCGAAGCCCATAAAGTGGCCGAACGAAAAATCCCACGATCTCGGCCGACGCGATCTCCGCCAAAGTGTGCGGCAGCGCCACCGAGAGAATCATGGTGATGAGTGTGCCCAGCATCGCGGCCAGGAAATAGGCCAGCCAACCCGTTGCCCCGAGTTTGATGACTAGCGCAAACACCGCCAGCGCGAGCACAACATTGGCCACCATTCTCCACGCCGCCGTAACCAGAATCAGGTCTTCAAGATTGTCCGCCGTGCGATCGACCCACTCGGGCTTGTGATGGCGCTGAAGATAATCGGCGAGTCGACTGCGAATGAGATTGCGCAGAGAATAGGTCAGCGACGAAAACAGAAGCGTCGCCAGTGCAACACCGAGGATGATCCCTGCAATCCCGGCAACTGGCATAATCAGGCTCTGCGTGAACGGCCCCGTCGGCTGGCCAATGCGCGGGTGGATCGAGAAGAGTCTGCGGGCGCAAAAACCGGACCCAGTCCCAGCCGGATGAGAATGTCGTCTTCCATGCGATGCATCTTCTGGAAGGCCGCTTCGGTTCTATCGTCGAAGCCGCACAAGTGCAACATGCCATGCAGGGCATACAGAAGCAGTTCGCGATCCACCCTCAATTTGCGCGTCCGTGCCTGCCGAACCGCTTCAGGCACGCAAATGATGACTTCGCCCGATACCACCCGTTTTCGCTTGTCAAATTCAAGAGGAAAGGTCAGAACATCCGTCGGTCCGGCAATGTCCATAAACTGCTGATGGAGCATTGACATACGCGCATCGCCAACGAGCGCTACCGAAAGCTCGCGCAACGCCGGATGCAGGATCGCGTGTGCCCGCAAAAGATGACGGCGAAGGAAATTGGCATATTTGGAACCGGCCTGAGCCTGAACCGAAACCTCAAGCGGCGCTGCAATCGATTTCGACCTTCCCAAAGATCTTGCAACCATCGTCATGCATGGTAGCGGGATAGAATCGATTGCGAAATCTGGACAAAAACTTCGGTGGTTTTGGCCCGCTTGCACGATGTATATGTATTGGCGAAAATCCCTAAGAGCGGGTCCGACGTACTGAAAGTATTGGGGCGGAGCAAATATGCCAATTACGGTTCGCTGCATCAGTTGCGGAAAAGTCGCACAGGTCAAAGACGAGCTGGGCGGGAAAAAAGTGAAGTGCCGTTGCGGAGCTGTTCTGGCGGTTCCCACAGCGGCCGCGCCCAAGGCCTGCGCGTCATGCGGCGTGGATGTCACCCGTTCCAAGCGCGCCAAGGATGCCAAGGGCAACTACTACTGCGAAGTCTGTTGGAAGGGCCAGGCCGAGGCGGCCAAAGTCGGGGCGGCAGCCAAGGCCGACGATGTCATCTACTATCCCTGCTATACCTGCGAAGCCCTATGCACCGCGGAAGAAGTCTACGATGCCGGCCGCGGCCAGACCGTCTGCAAGAAATGCTGGGCGGCCGGCAAGCGACCGGCCGCGTCGGCCCCCACGCCAGCCATTCCCGCCGGCGGCGGCGAACAATCCGAAGATCTCTTCTGCGAAAGCTGCATGGGATCATTCCCGCCTTCTCAATTGAAGATGGGCGCGGATGGTTCTGTGCTTTGCAAAAACTGTTTGAAGTCGGCACAACGCGTCTGAAACTCACGCCTTTTCAATGAAAATCGTCCACATCATCACGCGCCTGATCGTCGGCGGCGCGCAGGAAAACACGCTGCTGAGCTGCGAGGGGCAGCACGACCACGGGCATGAAGTCACGCTCATCACCGGGCCGGCCCTCGGCCCCGAAGGCTCGCTCATGGAGCGGGCGTCGAAATACGGCTATCGCGTCGAAGTGATCGATGCGATGCGGCGAGCGGTGCTGCCGGGCAAGGATTACCTCACCTATCGCGCGTTGATCCGTCGGCTCCGCGAACTCAAGCCTGACGTCGTCCACACGCACAGCAGCAAGGCAGGCATCATTGGCCGATGGGCGGCAAGGCGCGCGGGCGTTCCGGTGATCATTCATACCGTGCATGGGCTGGCGTTCACCGCGTCAACTTCCCATGCCGTCAATACGCTCTATAGGCTGCTGGAAAAGTGGACGGCCCCGATTACAACGCGAATCGTCTGTGTCGCGGATGCGATGACCCAGCAATCGCTTGCCGCTCGTATCGGAACGCCTTCGCAATACGTCACCGTCTATAGCGGAATGGACACGCGACCTTTTCTCCATCCGCCTGTCGATCGGGCAACCATTCGCCGTCAGCTCGGTCTTTCCGATGAGCATGTCGCCGTCGGCACAATCGCGCGGCTGTTTGATCTCAAGGGGCACGACGATCTAATCGATTTGGCGCCGGATTTGTGTAAACGATATCCCAACTTGCGCTTTTTGTGGGTCGGCGATGGATCGCTTCGGCAGAAGTTCGAGCAGCGCATTGCCCAGCTTGGATTGACGGATCGATTTGTTTTGACCGGCCTGGTGCAACCCGCGCGCGTGCCGGAGTTGACTGGGGCGATGGATATTCTCGTGCATCCTTCGCGACGCGAGGGGCTGGCGCG
>JANWHF010000253.1 GCA_025450555.1 Tepidisphaeraceae bacterium
AGCAGGATTCCTTTGATGACACCGTCCTTCTGCGCGAGCTTGGCCATCTCGACCAGGTGCTGGTAGGGATTGCCATCATATTGCTTGATGATGTTGGTCATCCAGGACGGGGCCTTGGCGGCATACGTCTGGTAATTGTCCTTGTCGAATAATTCGATCTTGCAGCCGGCGACTGAGACGTTGACGACGCCGACGCGAATGTTTTTCGGGAGATTGGCGACCAGCGTTCGGCCAAAATAATCGGCTGGGCAAATGCCCGTGCGTCCGCGGCAAAGGGGTGGAACCGCAGTATACCAGTGTGCCTTTTCTCGGCTCAAATTCGGAGCATCGACCGTCTCGAATACCTGGAACCGATCGTCCACCATCTTGTCCTGAGGTTCGATGCGGCCCGCGCCTTCCATGTTGGATTGGCCAAAGCACAGGAAGATGTAGAAGTTTGGATCGGCGGCGGCGAAGATTTTTGCGGGAAGGAAGAGCAACGCCGCCAGCAGGATGAATGCGATTTTTGTTTTCATAGCGGTGGGGTGGGTAAAGGTTGGTTGGCTCACTTTGTTATTGGTACATATCTCACTTCATCGGCGACCAGCGCGCTGCCGTTAGGTGCGCCGCCGAAAAGAATGAAGGAGATGTCATTTCCCTTGACGGTTAATTCGAATGAGGGGATCGGGTCGGATGGTGATTTGCGTTGCGGGACGACATCCGGCAGCGCAGCGCGGTCGAGAAGCTTGCCATCCTTGTCGTGAGCCTCGAGCCAGGCATGGCAGCCGATCGTGCCCCAGAGAACGAGCGTCACCGACGAGGCCCCACTGGAAATCTGACATTTCACAGGAATATCCTGTTCCTTGGCCATCGCATTGAGTATTCCCCGGCGGTTGGTCTTCAGGTGGGGAAAGAACATGATGCGGCCCTGAGCGCGCGTATGCTGCGGCGGCGACGCAAGACTGAAAGCGATGCCGCCTTGCGTATAGCTTGGCATCGCCTTTCCGATTGGGGCATCTTTAAACGTCACGACGATCTCGCCAGCGGCATTCCTTTGCGGCGCGGCTTGCGTGGAGGAAGCTGTCGAAGGAGTTTCGGCGATGGCCACCGGCAAAAAAATGGCCATGGCGACTACTGCGAACAAAGTGGGCTTGCCGGTCATGCTTCCTCTTCCCTCAAGTCATTTCCAAGCCGCGCATCGTTCCCTTGCCGGACGCAAAAGAATGTTCTTCAAGTCCCATTCGCTGAAGGATTGAAACGAACAGGTTCGGAAGCGGGTAGTTTTGTTCCTTGTCGAAGGCCAGGTGCTGGCCATGTCGGAAGCCGCCGCCGGCGAAAAGGATCGGAAGATTGGTGGTCGAATGGGCGTTAGCGTCACCCAGATTCGAGCCATAGAGCACCATCGTTCCATCGAGTAGCGTCCGATCTGACTCATGCGTGCTCTTGAGGGCCTTGAACAGTTCCGCCAGCAGTTTCATGTGCCAGTGATCGATGATTTCAAGCTGCCCGAGCTTGTCAGGGGCCATGCCGTGGTGGGAGAGATTGTGATAGCCGTCAGTGATGGTTTCGCCATCGATCTGCATCACGGGCGTGGCGACACTGTTGAGCATGAGCGTGATGGAGCGGGTGGAATCGGTCTCGAAAGCAAGGCGGGCCAGGTCATACATGATTTTGACCTTTTCCATGTATTGCGCAGGGCTCGTGGGATCGATCGGCGGCGGGACCGAGACGACCGGCTTAGGCTTGTGTTCCCAGCCCTTTGATTCCTGCAAGCGGTGCTCGAGATCGCGCACGCTGGTGAGGTATTGATTCATGCGGTTTCGGTCACGGCTGCCCAGATTGCGCTGGAGTTCGCGCGCCTGCTCCGCCACGGCGTCCAGGATGCTCTTGCCGGTGTCGAGCTCGCGAATTTTGTTTTCGACTTCATCCGGGGTGCCCTGAAGGAAAAGCTGCTTGAACACATTGGAGGCGCGCTCTTCAGGCGGAACCGCCACGGCGCTGCGCGTCCAGGAAAGGCCCCTGAACCCGCCGTTGACGCTCAGCGTCAGGGATGGAAAACGCGTGAGGTTGCCGAGGCGCTCCGCGATGAGCTGATCGAGCGAGATGCTGTTGCGGAAGGAACTGCTGGCGGGATGCGGGGCGGCGGTGAGGAAAGCAATGTCGGAAGGATGCCCGCCATCGACATTCGGATGCGACACGCCGCTCATGACGGTAAAGTCATTGCGGAATTCCTCGAGGGTTTTCAAATAGGGCGAGAGAGTGTAGTTCCGTCCAGGATCTTTTGGGAAAAATGGATCGTGCAGGACGCCGAGGTTATTGCAGATGGCGAACAACATTCGCGGCGGCGCGCCCGGAGCATCGGAAGCGAAACCGGTTAGTGCCGATGGTCCAACCATCGAATCCAAAAGCGGCAATGCCAGCGCAACGCCCGTTGCGCGAAGCAGGCTTCGACGGGAGATCGGCCTGCAGCCAGAGTGGAATCGGCGGCTGACCTTCACATCATTTGGTTTGGAATAGCTCACTTTGCACCAACTCTTCGATCAGGGTTCGAACGCCATACTGACTGGACTTCGAATGGTTCAGAATGTCCTCGATCTCGGGCCGGTCGGAGAATCGCACCGGCGCGCCGGTCGCGAAAATTGAAAGCTGCCGAACGAGGTTTCGCGCGATCGCCGGCTCATTGGTCAGAAGCAGCTTCTTAAGCTCCCGCACGTTGGTGAAGGGTCTGCCGTCGGGAAGTTCCCCGGCCGAATCGACCGGCAAGCCCCAGTGGAATTCCAGCTTCTGACCATTCATGCCGTACCCTTTGACGGGTGGCACGTCCTTGGAAACGGCGCGGTAGCGCTCGCGAAACGCGCCCATCACATCAAAGCTTTCCAAGGCAAAGCCCGAAGGATCCATCACCGAATGGCAGGTCGCACAGGTTTTGTCGGCACGATGTTTTTCAAGCTGCTGGCGGATCGTCACGGCGCCGCGAATATCCGGCTCAACCGCTTTGACGGTCGGCGGCGGAGGCGGAGTGTCGATACCCAGAATCCGTTCAGTGATCCAGTGTCCGCGAATCACCGGAGAAGTGGTGGTGCCGTTCGCAGTCACCTTCAGCACCGCCGCCTGCGTCATGACACCGCCGCGAAGCGAACCTAGCGGAAGAGTGACTTTGCGCATCGTGGCACCCGCCACGCCGGCAATCCCGTAATGCTTCGCCAGATGCTCATTCAGAAATGTGAAATCGGAATCGACCACATTTCGAGCGGGCAGATCAGCGCGGATGAGTTCATTGAAGAACAGCCGCGTTTCCTCGACGGCAGCGATCTTCAGCGGTTCATCCAGTTCATAATCGTTGTAAATGGTTGACGAAGGCGAGGTGTCATCGATTTTGCGCAGGTCCAGCCAGTAATCAGTGAAAGCATCGACGAAGCGCTGTGATTTGGGATCTTCGAGCATCCGCCGGGTCTGGGCGCGCAGCACATCCGGTTTGTGCAACTCACCCCGTTCGGCCAGATCGCGAAGCGTCGCATCGGGTGTGGAATTCCACAGGAACAGCGACAATCTCATCGCCAGGGCAACATCATCGAGCTTGCCCGGCCTTTCCTGGATGAAAACAAACCGCGGCGAGGCCAGCACCGCGGAATAGGCGGCAAGCATCGATTTGGCAAAACCGTAACCCTTCGCAAATTGCTGCTCAAAAAGTCCCTGGAAAAGCTGAACGTCGGAATCCTCGACCGGCCGACGGTAAGCAGCGCTCATGAAGTTTTTCAGCAGGCGCCGAGCATCTTCACTTGGATTGGTCGAATCTACTTCGACGATCGGCGGTGGTGCTGCGGGCGCGAAACCACGTCCAAATCCTCGCGCCGGTCCGCGCCCGCCCGGCCCACGGCCGCGCGATGGGCCGCCACCGAAGCCTGCTACTCCGTCCAACGAAACGCCGGGTCCTTTTCCGTTCACCCGATGCAACGGCAGATCGCCGAAAAGCAGGTGATATCCACTCCCATACGCTTCGTCATAGAACGGCCCTTCAACCCGGATCCATTGCACCGCGTAGCCGGGGATTCCATCTTCGGTCGCCAGCGGGTTGACATATTGCTCATCGCTGCCGTTCACTCGCGTGCGGAACAATCGCATCGCATCGGTGGAAATGCCTTCCCCCGCAACGAGCGTTACATCCAGATTGGAAACGGTAGGCTGCGGAGTGAAATCACAAGCCCCGAGCTGTCGGCTCTGTCCGAACCCGCCGGCATAGATGCCGATCGGCTCGTTGTTGCGTCCCGGCCAGACTTCATCCAGCTCCGGGCGATGCCAAAGCGGCAGGTAATAAACCGGCGCCTTCTGCGCGCCCTGACCTTCGTAGAACCAGCGGCCAATCCCGCCGCCGCCTACCCAAATCGTGTAGCCGGCCAATTCCATGTGATAGCGGCCCGTGGCAGGAGCGCGGAAGCTCCAGGCGTATCTGCCGGAATCGCTGAAGATGCTGGATACCTTGCCGACGGCTTCGCGCTCACGCGTTGTCGGGCTGGAAAGTGGAGCTCGGCCAAGGCGTACATCCTTCTGCGCATGCGAATCCAAAACCGGAAACGACATTCGGTCGGTCAAAGTCCCATTCTCGCTCTGGCGGAATGAGCGTGTCAGCGAGGGCTCATCGCGAGCATAGAGCTTTGTAATGGTCTTCTGTGGGCGTATGAGCTGCTGACTCATCGCTGTGCGCATCGCGAAATCCGCAGCCGAAATGAATCGCTGCATCGTCAGGAATGACACATCCAGCGCTTCGGCGCTCTTATTGAAGCGATATGCCTCTCCATCCTGCGGCAACTGATTGGCGATCTGTGCCATCGGAATGCCCAGCAAATCGCGCAGGGCATTCTCGTATTCCTCACGGTTCATTCGCCGCTGGACCGCGCGCCCTTCACCGGCCATCTGCTGCTTTTCCGATGCAACGAATGTACTGGCCAGTGATGCAACGAAGGTATTGCGCGCTTCAGGATCGGGCTGCTTTGCATCTTCAGGCGGCATTTCGCCCGCCGACACGCGGTCATGGATTTTGACCCATAACGCAAAGTTACTCTGATCGTTTGGGTCGTAGGCGAAGCTGGATAGATCGAGACGTCCCGCGAAGCGTTTTGGATTGTGGCAGCGTGTACAGGTGTTGGAGATAAATGCGCGAGCCCCCGCTGGCATAGCGTCGGCAGTCGGCTTGACTGAATCGGTCACCGGCGCGAGCCCATTGTCGGCTGCTACCGTTCGAGAAGTTCGCACTTCAGTGATCAACAACGCCGCTGCGAGAAGAATCGTGGGAATCGTCGAACGGAGCAGCAACCGGTAGGGTTGGAACCGTGTCCGGCAATTCCTCACGGAGCTGTCCTCCCGCTTTCAAGAACGTGCAGTTCGGATAAGAATTATTCGCTTTAGCGAACTGCCAGCATAGCAGACAGGTGGCATGGCAACATGATTCATTTTGTCCCGCGATGGAGATTATTGACAGTCTTCGCAAATGGGCACTGTTGGATAGCGTCCATAGTCAATAATCCGCATCGAGGGGCAATCTTTCACATTTTGCCTCTTTACCAAGTTGGTAAGCTGATCGGCAATTCAAATGGCGAGGATTATGAAACCCCTGATTACCAGCTCGTTAATGGCCGTAGGCGCCTTCCTTCTGGCAGCCGGGCCGGCATTGGTCGCGGCGCAAACATCTACTTCAACGGGTGGGCCGGCCTCGGCGCCGGCAGTCGATCAACACGGCCCGACAATCAAGGACGCTTACGGCAAATTGTTTTTGATCGGCACGGCGGGTGACATTCCGGGCAATTACTCCAGCGACGAGCTGCGCCTCATCAAAGAAAACTTCACGGTCGTCACGCCGGAAAACTGCATGAAACCCGGCCCCGTTCACCCGGAGGCGGACACATGGAATTTCCAGCGCCCCGATGCTCTGGTGAAATGGTGCCAGGACAATGACATTGCCATCCACGGCCATACGCTCGTCTGGCATGGCCAGACCGGCAACTGGTTTTTCCAGGATGCCAACAAAGAGGTTTTGACTCAGCGTCTGAAGGATCACATCAGCACGTTGGTGGGGCGCTATAAGGGAAAAATCCGGAGCTGGGACGTCGTCAATGAAGCCATTAATGATGGCGGAAACGCCCAAACCGCGGGAACGGAAAATCTCCGTCGTTCCAACTGGCTCAAGATCATGGGGCCGGACTTTCTGCCACTGGCATTCAAGTTTGCGCACGAAGCCGACCCGAAAGCGAAGCTGTTTTACAATGATTACAATATCGAAGCCGGGGCGAAACACCGCAGCTCGATGGTGTTGCTCAAGCGCTTAATCAAAGAAGGCGCGCCGATTTATGGCGTGGGAATTCAGGGCCATTGGACAACGGGGCGAGTCCCCTTTGCCGAGATCGACAAGGCGATTTCCGATTATGCCTCGCTGGGATTGAAGGTCAGCATTTCGGAACTGGACCTGACGATCCGCGGAGCATCGGGCGGCCAGTTGGGCGGCGGCGGCGGTCGTGGCGCACGGCGAAATACACCGGCTTCGCCGCAAGATCTCAAGGCGCAGGCCGACGACTACGCGAAGCTGTTTTCGATCTTCGTCAAGCACAAGGAGTCGATCGATCGCGTGACGTTCTGGGGACTCAATGATCGCCGCACCTGGCGATTTGGGCAGAATCCCCTGATCTTCGATTCCAACAATCTGCGCAAGCCAGCCTACGTGGCAATCGTGGACGCGATGCTGCATCCCAATCATGATTTGGCCAACCCAGCGCGATGAATAAGTCCACCGAGCCTCAAGTCATTCCATACGCGCGGCCGCCCAAGAAGGAATCCACCTTCAAACTGCCGGGGCTGCGCTGGTGGATGATTTCTTTGATCATGCTCGGGTCGATCTTGAACTATCTGACCCGTAACACGCTGTCCGTTGCTCAAGTCAGGCTGCAGGACACGCTCCACATCAACGAGCGGCAATATTCGTGGATCACCGGCGCATTCCAGGGAACGATCATGCTCCAGCCGATCTGCGGATATGTGCTGGATGTGATTGGACTGCGGATTGGCGTGGCGATTTTCGTTGTCGCGTGGTCGGTCATCAACATGGCTCATGGGCTGGCCGGTTCCTGGCGAGGATTAGCCACGCTGCGCGGCATGATGGGTTTCGCGGAGGGCTCTGCGAATCCGGCGGGGGTGAAGGCAACCGCCGAGTGGTTCCCCGCCCGCGAACGGGGACTGGCGGGAGGGATCTACAATATCGGAGCGTCCTTCGGTTCGATGCTGGCGCCGCCGCTCGTCGCTGCGGCGATCTTTCTGTTCAACTGGCAGATGGCGTTCGTGTTCACCGGCGCGCTGGGCTTGGTGTGGGTTTGCTTGTGGCTGCTGTTTTATCGCTCGCCTTCGCAGCACAAATGGTTATCGCAATCCGAGCGGGAGTATATTGCCGCCGGGCAAGAGAAGGCGCTGAGCGAAGGATCGCGACCTTCCATCTGGCAAATCGCTTCGCAACGAAATTTCTGGGGAATCGCGATCCCGCGCTTCCTGGCCGATCCGATGTGGGGCACGCTTTCTTTCTGGCTGCCGCTCTATCTGAACAAGGTGCGCGGGTGGGACCTCAAACACATTGCCTATTTCGCTTGGCTGCCGTTCCTGGCGGCCGATCTGGGATGTATCTTCGGCGGATTGGTCAGCGCGCATCTTCAAAAACGGCATGGCCTCTCGGTTGTCAACGCGAGGCGAGCCGCTTTTACCCTCGGTGCCTTTTTGATGACCAGTGTGGCTTTCGCGGGCGTGGTGAAAAGTCCTTATTTGGCGATCCTGCTTTTCAGCCTGGCGGGCTTTGCCCATCAGACGCTTTCGGTGACGGTCATCATGATGGCATCGGATCTTTTCCGTCGCAGTGAAGTCGCAACGGTAGCAGGAATGGCCGGGACGTTCGGGAACGCGGGATTGCTGATCTTTTCCCTGATGATCGGATCGCTGGTGGCCAGCATCGGCTATTCGCCGTTCTTCGTTTGCCTGAGCATCCTGGATATCATCGGCGCCGTTGTATTATGGACGCTCGTGCGCGCTCCGCGCGAGGATCAGACCACTGCTTCCGCGTTCCCCGTGATCGTAAAGTGACGCAGCTCCCGTAGCGGCATGAACATCACCAACCCGATTCTCCGCGGCTTCAATCCTGATCCGTCGATCCTGCGCGTGGGGGAGGACTACTACATCGCCACCTCGACATTCGAGTGGTATCCAGGCGTTCAGATCCATCACTCTCGCGACTTGGTCCACTGGCGATTGCTGACGCGCCCCTTGCGGCGGCCGAGCCAATTGGACATGCGCGGAGATCCCGACTCCTGCGGAATCTGGGCTCCGTGCCTTACTTATTCCGACGGCCAGTTCTATCTGATCTTCACCGATGTCAAACGCTACGGGCGCGCATCGATCGGTGGCATGTCCAATGCATCGCTTCGCGACTTTCACAATTATCTGGTTACGTCCGAGCGAATCGACGGCGACTGGTCCGACCCGATCTACCTGAACAGCAGCGGCTTTGATCCATCGCTCTTTCACGACGACGATGGGCGCAAATATCTGCTCAACATGCTCTGGGACCATCGCCCGGGGCAGAATCGATTTGCGGGCATTGTGCTTCAGGAATATTCGCCGCGCGAGCAAAAGCTGATTGGCCAGCGCCGCGTCATCTTTCGAGGAACGTCGATTGGCTTCACGGAAGGACCGCATCTCTACAAGCGCGGCGGATATTACCACTTGCTGGTTGCCGAGGGCGGCACGTTCTGGGGCCATGCGGTGACGATGGCGCGATCAAAATCGATCGAGGGGCCATATGAGCTGCACCCCGATAAATACGTGGTGACAGCGCGAGATCGGCCGGACAGCCCGGTGCAGCGCGCAGGTCATGGCTCACTCGTGGAGACGCAGGATGGTCAGGTGTACATGGCTTATCTGTGTGGCAGGCCGCTTGCCAACCGCGGGCGCTGTGTCCTTGGCCGAGAGACGGCGATTCAAAAGATGGTGTGGTCGGAAGATGGATGGCTTCGCACTGCAAATGAGAATCGGCTGCCGCAGGTGACGACACAGGCGCCGAATCTGACGTCGCATCCATTCCCCAGTCTCGCCGCGCGCGAGGATTTTGATTCAGCGGAGCTTCCGATTGATTTTCAATGGCTTCGGACGCCTTACCCGCAGCGGATTTTTAGTATGACCGAACGACCGGGTTTCCTGCGTCTCTTCGGCCGGGAAACGTTGGGCAGCCAATTCGAGCAAGCCCTTGTCGCGCGACGGCAGCAGGACTTTTGCTTCACTGCCGCGACGCGCATGGAATTCAACCCGCAACATTTCCAGCAGGCGGCGGGCCTGGTCCTCTATTACAACGCGACCAAGTTCCACTACCTCTTCCTCACAGAGGACGATGTGATCGGCCGTCACTTGCGAGTGATGTCATGTTTGACTGACGCAGGCGACAGTTTCAGCGCTCCAATCCCACTGCCACCGGGCACCTCAAACATCGAACTGAGCATGGATGTGGATTACGAGCGGCTGATTTTGTCATACCGCTTGCCAGCAGGGAACTGGCAACAGATTCCACAGGTGTTCGACGCGAGCATTGTTTCCGACGAAGCAGGCCCGCCAACGTTTCCAAATTTCACTGGCGCATTCGTCGGCGTCTGCTGTCAGGACGGCGCTGGCACCAGCCAAGCGGCTGATTTTGATTACTTCGAATACCGCGAAAGAGATTATCAAGCAACGATTACTTTTTAGCGGGTCAATAATCTGCATTCAGAGCAAATTATTCTCATTCTGCACAATGCGGCAGACTTTATAATTGCGCCATCACAGGAGCCAGAAGTCCATGGGAAAGCATATAACCCGTCGTGATTTTGTCAGAGCGACCGCACTGGCTGTCGCAGTGCCGATGGTGATGTCCACTTCAAACCGGGCGTTTGCGCAGGCGGATGCTCACGGGCAGTTCGAGCCGACTGCTGAATCGCTCAAGAACTACGAGTGCCCGCAATGGTTTCGGGATGCGAAGTTTGGCATCTGGGCGCACTGGGGGCCGCAGGCGGTGCCGGGAATGGGCGACTGGTATGCCCGCAAGCTCTATCAGCAGGGCGGCGCTGATTATAAGTATCAGATCGAGCATTATGGGCACCCGTCCAAGGTGGGCTACAAGGACATCATTCCACTTTGGAAGGCAGAGAAGTGGGAGCCGGATCGTCTGATGGAGCTTTATAAAAAGGCGGGGGCGAGATACTTCGTCGCGCAGGCGGTCCATCATGACAATTTCGATAATTGGGCCTCCAAATATCACAAGTGGAATGCCGTGAAAATGGGACCACAGAAGGACGTGGTGGGGCTTTGGCGCCAAGCCGCTTTGAAACAGGGGTTGCGTTTCGGCGTCTCCGAGCATCTCGGCGCGAGTTACACATGGTTTCAGGACAGTCACGGAGCCGACAAAACAGGAGCACTGGCGGGCGTCCCCTATGACGGCGCCGATCCACAATGGCAGGACCTGTACCACCCCAAAGCGGCCCCTGACGACAAAGGTTGGTACAGCAAAAATCCGGAGTGGCATCAGGAGTGGTTCAACCGCATCTCCGATGTCATCGATCGTTACCAGCCCGACCTGCTCTACAGCGACGGCGGCATCCCCTTTGGCGAAGTGGGGCGCAAGCTGGTCGCCCATTTCTATAACGCCAGCATGCAACATCACGGCGGCAAGCTCGAAGCTGTCTACAACTCCAAGCGGCAAGGCTCCGGCGAATACATCGAGGG
>JANWHF010000254.1 GCA_025450555.1 Tepidisphaeraceae bacterium
GAAATAGTTATGAAGATTAATCGTGTAAACCGGGAATGACGGGCAATAGTAGACCGGAGAATCGGGCTGGAGGAAGCTGGCGAGCTTGCCCGTCCATGAAACTTCATCGCCGGTATTTTCTGGAAGAGCCGTTGCGTGCCACCCGGACCAGCTTGGCATGCTGCCGTCATTTTCATTGGCGTACATCTGCAGGGCGTAGTAGAGCTGTCGCAGATTTGACTGGCAGCGCGTGCGCTGCCCCACTTCGCGCACAACCCGAAGTGTTGGCATCAGGATGGCGAGCATCAATCCGATGATGCCGATCACCACAAGCAGCTCAACGAGCGTGAAACCGCCTCGCGATGGTCTGATTGGCTTCATGTGCCTCCGCCGGAGCCCGCAAAGGTACCGCATTCACCTCTATACCGCCGCTGGGCGATCGAACGTGACAGGCGGGCGATGAGCTGCCGGAATGGCCGACGGTGAATCGATGGATATGAGGTCTGAAATTTGAAATCTCAAATTTGAAATTTCAGGTTTTTACCCGCACAACCTGCCCCGTTTCCACGCTCTTTCGCTCCGCCTCCAGCACGCGAATGGCGAGCACCGCATCGTCGGCCGTCACCCGGCTCGGACGCGTGCCGGCTCGGACGCAATCCAGGAAGTAACTCAGCTCCCCGAAAAATCCATCATGCTTGTCATGCTCGATCACATTGGCCTTGCCGTCGGCATAAACAATCAGCGAATCCTTTCGGCTCAAGTCATAGTGGATCGTCCCGCGTTCGCAATTGACCGTGAAGCCCATATTGAACGGCCACCCATCGGCAAAGCACCAGCTTCCCTCCGCCGACACGAGCACGTTGTTTTCAAAAAGATATTGCGTCACCAAATGATCGATCTTCCCGCTGGTCTTCGTATAGCCGCGGCTAAATACTGCACTGGGCTTGCCAAAAAGATGGCAGACAAAATCAGTATCGTGAATGTGCAGGTCGAGGATCGCTCCGCCGGAAGATTGGCCGTCCTTGAACCACCCCGCCGGCATGCTGCCGACCCGACGGAAGGTCGCGGAACGCACCGCGCCATACTTCTGCTCACCAATCGCGCCCCTCATCCATTCCCACTCGGCCCAAAACCGCAGGCACATGGCCGGCATGAAAAAGCCTTTGGCCTTCGCGGCAGCCGACGCCACCTTCTGAGCATCTTCAGACGTCAGCGCGAGCGGCTTTTCGCACAGGACGTGCTTTCCCGCCGCCAATGCTTCCAGCGCCAGTTCCAGGTGCAGAGGCGTCGCGACACAAATATCCACGATTTCAACCTCCGGATCATGCGCAAGCTGCCGCCAGTCGGTCGTGCCGCGGATTTTGTCCATGGGAAGCTGCGACACGCCGGTCTGCATGTTGCCCCAGCCACCGGAAAGATCGCCTGCCGCCCGCTTCGGATCCTTGTCGGCCACCATCACCACCTGCGCCGATGGAATCTTCTGATAGGTCTCGTAATGCATCCGCCCCATGAAGCCCAGGCCAATGATTCCAATTCGAGCCATAGTCTCTTTCTTAGAAAGGGATAAAACGAAGCCCGCGCCCTGACTGCATTCAAACCGTCGTTTCCGGCGGCCGAACTTTCTTGGGATCCCAGCGCGTGTCCATCGCATGCGAGACCCCCATCAGGTCCAGCAGCTTACCCGCCACGAAATCCGCAATCTCCCCGATCGTCGTCGGATTCAGATAAAAGCCGGGATTGCAGGGGCAAAGCACGGCACCGCTGTCGCTAAGAATCTTGTAATTATTGATGTCGATTGCCGAGAGAGGCATCTCGCGATGCGCCAGCACCAGCCGCCGGCGTTCCTTGAGCGTGACGGCTGCTGCGCGGGCGATCAAGTTGTCTCCGATGCCGTGCGCCACTTCCGCAAGCGTGTTGCTGGAACAGGGAACGATAACCATCCCATCGTGCAGGAAGCTACCGCTGGCCAATTTGCAGCCGACGTCGTTGTAATTATAAAGCGTGATGGAATGAGTGGGCGTTCCCGCTAGCGTCGGCAGATCGATCGTCTCCATGCCCAACTCATCGTGCAGCAGCCGTCTGCCTAAAGGCGACACCATCAGATGCACGCGCACGCCCGCCGCCACGAGTCCCTGAAGGAACCGCTGCGCGTAGAGCGCCCCACTGGCTCCGGTGATCGCAGTGACGATCTCCATATCGAATGATGATACGTGAGGTTCGATGAATATCTATCGTTCCGTGGCCTGGAGCTGGGCGCGCAGTGCTTCTTCAAGATTGGCATATTGAAAGGTGAAGCCTGTATCGGTCAATCGCTTCGGAAGGACTTTGGCCCCGCCAAGCAGGACCGTCTGGCCCATTTCACCAAAGAGTAGCCGGACCGCTGCCGCCGGCATCGGCAGAATCGCCGGGCGGTGAAGCACATCGGCAAGCGTCTTGGCGAACTCGCGCTGGCGAACCGGCGCGGGAGCGACGGCGTTAACAGGCCCAGTCAGTTTTGTGTCTGCCAGGGCAAATTCAATCGCGCGAATCAAATCGTGCGCTTCGACCCAGCTCATATATTGTTTGCCGGATCCAATCGGACCACCCAAACCAAGCCGAAACGGCAGAAGCATCTTTTGAAGCGCGCCGCCCTGAATCGAGAGGACAACGCCAATGCGCAGATTTACCACGCGGATGCCGGCTTGACGCGCCGGCTCCGTGGCCGCTTCCCATTCTTTACACAAATCAGGAAAGAACCCGATGCCGGGCGGCGAATCTTCATCGAGCGTCTCATCGCCGCGATCCCCATAGAAACCGATGGCTGATGCAGAGATCAGGGTTTTCGGCGGTGGATCCAGTTCGGCAAGCGTTTTGCAAAGCAGTCGCGTGCTTTCGACCCGGCTTTGAATCAATTCGGCTTTACGTCTGGCGTTCCAGCGAACGGCGACGTTTTTACCCGAGAGATGAATCGCCGCATCAATGACTTTGAGTTTGCTGGCGTCGATTTTGCCGGATTGCGGATCCCATTGGGCCTCGTTGTCGTTCCGTGGCTCATGCCGAACGAGGCTGATCAATTCGTGGCCGCCCGACTGCAATTGCGGCTTGAGCAGCCCGCCGATCAGGCCCGAGGCACCGCTGAGGACGATTGTCATCCAGTTCCTTTCAACGAGGAAATTCCCTCAAATGCCTGCCGATTACAATTTTTGTTCCTTTTTTGCGTAGCCAGCCGGCGGTCTCCTGCGTAGCTTTTCCTCGCCGATGGCGTCACACGCAGCGGCCCGAGGACAAGATATGAAGCAACTGATCCTTCTGCTGGGAATGATTGCGGCCGTGTTTCTTTCGGGGCCGCGACCGGCTCACGCGGCGGACACGCCGCCGATCATCGATGATCAGGGCGATTTTTTCAGTCCGCCCGCGGTGACGGATGCGACTCGCGTGATGGATTACATCCAGGATCGCTTCAAACTGGCCGTTCGCGTGGTGACTTTCGAGCACCCTCCCGCCGGTGAAAACGTCCCGACCGATGCGAGGCAGAAGCATGACTTCTATCAAAACTGGATCATTCACCTGGCCCGGCAGCGCGGGAATCCGGGAATCATCATTCTGATCGTCAGCCATCCCGGTCATGTCGAAGTAGGCGTGGCCAGCCCGTTGCTGGCTCACGCGTTTACAGCACACGATCGCGATGCGCTGCGCGATCTGCTGCTCAAGCATTTCCGCGAGCATGATTTCGATCACGGTCTAAGCGACGGCGTGCGCCTCGTTGCTCAGCGCCTCGACCAGAATCAACAGCCGGGCGCGGCTCATTTTGGCCAGCAGCCCAGTACCCGTCCGGCCAGTCGGCCGGATACGCGGCCTGCGCACAACGAAGATCAGGGCGAAGAGGATTTCAAGGTTCGAAGGTAGATCGGTGGATCGAGGTCCTTGTCGGTCCTCCCGGAGACATCACTCATGAATCGATTGCACAAGATATTTTTCACACTCCTGGCTCTGGCGTCGTTGATAGTCCGGGCGCCGGCAAATGCACAAGCCGCCAGCGATGGCGTTGTGGATGACGCTCACATCTTCAGCCAGGATGCGATCAGCCGGGCCGACCAGATCGCTCGGCAGATCGAAGATCTGCACAAGCGGCAGGTGCTGGTGCAGACTTTTTCAGCTGTACCAGACGATTTGCAGTCGAAACTGCAGAGCGAAGGCAAAGAGCGATTCTTTTCCGACTGGAGCCATCAGCTGGGAAGAGAAAAGCATCTGACCGGCATTCTGATCTTGATCTGTATGAATCCCGGGCATGTCGAGGTCATTGTCGGCAACGAAACGCAACAAGTTTTTCACGATCGGGAGCAGCTCAGTCAGCTTCTTCTATCAGCCTTCAGGGACAAGCAATACGATCGCGGCCTGGTCGATGCGATGCAGTACATCGCCGACCATATGACACGCACTCGCGCCAACAACAGCGCGCCAGCTGCGGGCGGCAACTATCAAGGCAGTGGAGCCACTGCTCCGCCTCCCGTCAGTACTCCATCCAGCACTTATACGCACAGCTTCCACCTTCCAATCAGCGGATGCGTCTGCGCGGCGATCGCGCTGGTCATCATCCTGATGCTCGTCGCCAGCCTGACCCGTCGCCGAGGCGGATATACCGGCGGATATGGGCCCGGCCCCGGCTATGGCGGCGCGGGCTATCCGCCCGGGGGCTATCCACCCGGCGGCTATCCCCAATCCGGCGGCGGCTTTGGCCGCGGACTACTCGGCGGGCTGCTGGGCGGCGCGCTTGGATCGTGGGGATACGACCGCATGCGCGGGAACCAGGGCGGCCAGATGGGTGTGCCGCCTCCGATGGGCGGAGCCAATCCGCCCGATGCGAATCTGCCACCCGATACGAGCTACTCCAGTAGCGGCGGTGATTTCGGTTCCTCCCCCGACCCCGGCGGATCTTCCGGTGGGGACTTCGGGGGCTCATCGGGTGGAGACTTCGGGGGATCCTCCGGTGGTGATTTTGGGGGCGGTGGTGGTGGAGACATGGGTGGCGGAGGTGGAGACGCAGGTGGATCGAGCGGAGGAGATTTTTAAGCTACACGAGAAGTCTAGTCTGAAAAGTTTAGCCGCTACCGCTTGCGGTGCGCTTCTGCTGCATTTGCGATCGAAGAAGCGCCCCACAAGCCGGGCGGCTAAACTTGGGTCAATAGCGCGTCGCTCAAAACGATGTGTTTCCCCCTTCCATTACCTCGTCTCCGCGCCTACCCTCATGGAAATCCTCCCCAAAGTCCGATAATACTCCCCATCCGCATCGTGCGGCGGGCATTGGCGTGCGCTGAGAAATCATGACTGAACTTCTATTCGCTTATGCATGCGTTGCCGTGATGCGCATGCCGCTCCAGGAAAATTACTGGTTCTGGAAAATCATCGGTTTTGCCGGGCTTGGCGTGTTCCAGGCCCGCTGGATCGTGCAGTGGCTCTATTCCGAGAAACACAAGGAATCGAAGGTGCCGCCGATCTTCTGGTGGCTTTCGCTCTTCGGGGCGTTCCTCGAAACCTGCTATTTCCTTCGCCAGCAGGATTCGGTGGGCATCATGGGCTATTGCATTTCGTTTGTGCCCTACATGCGAAATCTGATGCTGATCTACCGCAAGAAAGCGCGGGATCGCGCGGCTGGTTTTGAAGTCGTTCCCGCCCCGTCTGATACAAAGAAATAAAAGAGGATACAATGAATCTCGCTATGTCTTCCCAGCCAGTGCTGAGCGTGTGCGTGCCGGTCTACAACGAGGAGGAGAACCTTCCTCTGCTGCATGAAGCGATCGCGCGCGTCTTCGATGCCAACAACATCGACGGCGAAATTGTGCTCGTGGACGACGGCAGCTCCGATGGCTCCTGGGCGCAGATCGAAAAGCTCGTGCAGCGCGATCCGCGCGTGCGCGGCTTGAAATTCAAAGCTAACTGCGGCGAAACCGCCGCCAGCGATGCGGGCCTTCGAGCCGCTCGCGGGCGATATGTCATGACGATGGATGCCGACCTGCAGAACGATCCGCAGGATATTCCCAAATTTCTCGAAGCCTTGAACCAAGGCTGGGATTGCGTCTGCGGCACGCGCGTCGCCACCCGCGGCAAGGGCGACAATTTCATCCGCGTGGCGTCGAGTCGAATTGCCAATGCCGTTCGCAACAAGCTTTCAGACGAACAGATTTCCGACGCCGGCTGCACTTACCGCGCGTTCAAGCGCGAGTGCGTTTCCAAGCTCAAGCTCTATCGCGGGCTGCACCGCTTCATTCCCACGCTTTTGAAAATGGAGGGCTTCACCGTCACCGAGATTGCCGTCACCAACAACCCCCGCCTGCACGGCGAAAGCAAATATGGTGTCTGGAACCGTTTATTCAAGAGCTTCCGCGATCTGCTGGCCATCCGCTGGATGAAGAGCCGGATTCTGGGTTACCAGGTGGCCACGGAGCTGGATCGGACGGCCGAGCGCTCGCAACCG
Organism: Tepidisphaeraceae bacterium; assembly: GCA_025450555.1. GTDB lineage: Bacteria > Planctomycetota > Phycisphaerae > Tepidisphaerales > Tepidisphaeraceae > JANWHF01. The sequence goes on from JANWHF010000254.1 coordinate 6,431, forward strand.
GAGGCGCAAAAAGCGGTGGGATAAGCCTTCATTTCAACTTCGATTGCCGACGCGCAGCGGCGTCTGATGCCGTTTCAACTGCTTGCAGTGCGCGTCTGGAAAGCGCGGGCGGGACAAGTGTCGCCCAAGCTGAAAGGGGCGCCGAGCGCGCTGCTGGATCCTCGCGAGGGAAAAAACGCGCACCGCAAGCGGTAGCGGCTAAACGGCAGCGGGCGCCGCTGGGCGGCGGCAATTCATTACCGGTGTTGCAACCATTATCGCAGCGCGAATCCGGTTCGCCGAACGGTGATGTCGTAAACCTTCCATCGGGCGTCGCCGGGCGCGCTTTTCATCGGCACACGACGAACGGCCGTCACCTCCGCGTCCGGCACCATGCGCTGAAAGGTGGATACTTGCGGTGGTGGAACAGGTTTCCCATGCCGCTGATGGACGCCATGCGTGTCATCCATGATGGTCAGGACGTGTTTCTCGTAGCCGTAGTGCATATCCAGCGGCAAATAGATCGACACCTCTTCCGGCAATCTTGGAACGAGCAGCGTGTAACCCGGCTGGCGGCTTAGCGCAAGCAATTCCGCCGCGACTGGCTTGGGTGATCGTCCATCTTCTTCGGGATGAAAATAGAGGCCCCAGAACAGCAGAATGGCCGCCACATAGACGGCCGTCTGCAGCCCAATCCAATTTCGCGTGCTTTGTCTGCGAAGCGCCCAGAGCGGAATCAACGCGAATATTACTCCCGGAAGCGCTGCGACGGCCATCAGTGGTCGATGATCGATCACGACCATCACGCCGACGCCGATCATGAACCCGGCTCCAATAAAAGTTTGAATGGCCAGCAGCGCCGCGGGTTGTCCCTTAAACTGGGCTCGTCGGGCCCAGCGGATGATTTGTGCCAAGGCAATCGCGATCATAAAAGTCTGAGCGGGAACCGCCGGCAGCAAATACTGGTTCTTCTTGAGATTCACCAGCGAGAAGAAAATGACGCTGGCCCCCCACCAGCTGATGGCAAACCATCGCCGGCCAAAGCTTCGCGGCGACGCTCCGAAATTTCCCTTTGCTCCGAGCCGGCCGACAAACGGAATCGCACAGCCCACGAACCAAATAAGAGTCCAAGGCAATGGCAGATAGGGCAACTGCTCGATGTAAAAAAACCAAGGCCGCGCGTTCTCTGTGTTATCGGCCAGTTCCCCAACCGACTCATACCGCCATTGATCGATCGCATGCGGAATATGACGCATGACATAGGCCGGCCATGGCAGCGCGATCAGCAGCATCAGCGCTATGCCGGCATAATGGATCGTCCATCGCCCCGGCAGCCGTTTGCGAAAGCAGATGTGATACGCCGCCAGAGGAATCAGCACCGTCACAAATGCCGGCGGCCCCTTGGCCAGTAATGCAAATCCCATTGACAAATAGAACAGAAGAACCCATCGTCCGGATGCGGCCTTTTTGCCTACTTTTATGTCGCACGCCCGAATCCATCCCCACACACAAACCAAGGTAAAGAACCCCAGGTACGGATCCGCCATCGCCTTGCGGTACATGTCGGCGACGGTATAGGTGGAAACCCACACCAGCGCCGCGTAATAGCCAACGGAGCGGCCATAAAGCGTCTGGCCCAGATCGAAAATGACAAACGTCGCCAGCAATCCAAGCAATGCCGGCACGAGTCGAACCGTCCATTCGCTGAAGCCAAAAAAGCGGAACAGGATTGCCGAGCACCAATACGGAAGCGGCGGCTTTTGCAGACGGACGTTGCCGTTGAGGACGGGGATCAGCCAGGGATTGACCGCCATCAGCGGCAGGCTCGTATCGGGCGCCAGGCGAAGAACCGCCCCCTCTTGGACCAGATGCACCTGCGGCACCTCAACGGGCTTGGCCAACCACGGCCACCCCGAAGCCGCCATCATTCGCGCCGGCTGAACGACGCGCGCCTCGTGGCTAGTGACGATGTCCGGCCCGCCCAGCAGCAGAAAAAACGCCGCCAGCCCGAGGATTGTCAGGAATGAAAACCGCCGCGCCCAATGCACGGCGCGACTATAGCGGTCGGCCAGTAGATTTTCGAGACGATTGTTTTGACATCCACCTCCCCCTTCGGACAATTCAATTCAAATGGCTGCAAGACTATCCGGGTGTATTCTTCATCATTTCTCGATGCACACTTCGCGCTGCGCGATTGCTCAATTGGCAACCTTGTTCACCGCACTATTTCTGCTCACTTCTCCGACCTTTTCCGCACCAACTCAAGAAACCTCGCGACGGCTGAATGTGATTCTGATCGTCGGCGACGATCAAGGCTCCATCGATCTCAATTGCTACGGCGCAAAGGACCTGGCTACGCCGAATCTCGACAGCCTGGCTTCGCGCGGCGTGCGCTTCACGCAGTTTTATGCCGGCAGCAGTATCTGCTCGCCGGCAAGGGCCACGATTCTTACCGGGCGGTATCCGCAGCGCGCGCAGCTTCCGGGGATGGCGCCGTCGCGCCGAGGAAGGCCGGGGATGCCTGCAAGTCAGCTTACGATTGCCGAGTTGCTCAAGCCGGCCGGCTACAACACGGCCCTTTTTGGCAAATGGCATTTGGGCATGACAATGCAGACCGGCCCCAATCGCGAGGGGTTCGATGAATTCGTCGGCTTCCGGTGCGGCTGCATCGACAACTACTCTCACTTTTTCTATTGGGATGGGCCGCCGCATCACGACCTGTGGCGAAACGAAACCGAAA
>JANWHF010000255.1 GCA_025450555.1 Tepidisphaeraceae bacterium
CCAATGTCAAGTTGTGGGTATCCCACACGTTCTATGCGCTCTCCGGCGCGACGAACGGTGTTGATTTCACAGGCAAGCTCACGGTGATGAGCGGCCCGGATCTGGGGACCGTGCAGGATGCGGTCATTGATCTGCCGCGTTCTGTCGCCGATCACGTGAACAATCAGCCGGTTTTCGGCCCCGATGGCGCACTTTATTTTGCACAGGCGGCGGAGAATGCGTTCGGCGCGCCGGATACCACCTGGGGCAATCGGCCCGATCACATGCTCAGCGCATCAATCCTTCGATTGGATACCACGAAGGTGACGCCGGGCAGCCCGCTGGATGTGCTGACGCCCGATGCCGGCGGCACCTACAACCCCTTTGCCGCCAATGCACCGCTCACCATTTATGCCACCGGCGTGCGCAATGCGTTCCAGATCATGTTCGATTCGCACGGCAATCTCTGGGCGCCAAGTAACGGTTCTTCATCCGGCGGAAACTCTCCGGCTTTCAGCAGCACCGATCCCAGTCAAGTGAATGGAAATCGAATCGACACCGGTCAGCCATACAGTGGGCCCAATGTCCCGGGTCTAACCAGTATTCCCGACACAGAAGACGATTTCCTCTACAAGATCGCTCAAGGCGGATACTACGGCCATCCCGATCCAGCGCGCGGCGAATTCGTTTTGGATGGTGGAAACCCATCGACGCCCAGCGGCCTGATTACGCAAACCTTCAGCGAGTATCCATCGGGAACTAATCCCGATCCCAATTATCGCGGGGCCGCCTACAACTTTGGCCCGCACCATTCGCCGGATGGAATCATCCAGTACACCGGCAGCGAGTTTAACGGCGCGCTCAATGGCGTGATCCTCGTCAGCTATTACACCGCCAATGCCGGCATCATCGCGCTGAATATCGATTCCAACGGAAACGTGACCGGCATCAATTCGACCATCCCCGGATTCATGAACCTCAAGGATCCGGTCAACATGGTCGAAAACCCGGCCAATGGTGATATCTATGTTTCGGAACTGGGTGCGAACCGATTGTCGCTGCTCGTGCCAGTCGTCAACTCACAGCAATTGACGGCTCCGGCGAACCCGCAGGCCATCGCAAATAATTCCCATAAAGTTACCTTCTCATGGGCGGCTGTTTCCAACGCCACCAGCTATCGAGTCGAACGGCAGGGACCGGGCGATGCCAATTTTGTCGAGATTGCCAGTGGGATTACCGGCACAAGTTACGTGGATACCAATGTCCAGGACGGCGCCTACCAGTATCGGGTCCGCGCACAGAATTCGTCGGGGCTATCAGGTTATTCGGGAGTGGCCGCCGTCAATGTTCAGCCGCCCCCAGGCAGGCAGACTTTGGACATCATCATCGGCAAAGGCGCCAACAAATCGGTCCGCTTCGTCGATGCCGACGGCACCGTGACGACCTTCACGCAAAGTGGCGCTGGCACGACAACCATCGAATTCTCCGGCGACACCGTCAGCCAGGCGACGACCAAGGGCGTTGTCGTCGTCAGCGGCACCAATGTCACCGCCGACACCATCACCGGGGCCGGCACCAACCAGACGAGCGGGCTGACCCTCAACGCCAAGGGCGGCAATGGCAGCGTCGATGTCGGGTCGATCACCACCAACGGCACCTACAAGTCGATCACCGCGCGCACGACCAACCTGCTCGATAATCTTTCCATCTCAGCAGCAGTCGGAAATGTCATCTTCGGATCGATCAGCGGGGCAAATGTGTCGGCGACCTCACTGGGCAATCTGCAGGTGATGGGCAACGCCAACCTGGTTCTCAATGCTGGTTTTGTCCGCAACGTGCAGGTGCATGGAACGCTGAGCAACTCAACGCTCACGCTGACCGGCGCCGGCACCGTCGATCTGGCAAGGCTCACCGCCGGTGGAGTGACCGGCTCAAAGATTATCGCATCCGGAAGTCTGGGCGCTCTAAGCGTCGGCAGTCTTTTGAATTCGCAGATTTATGCCGGCATCACGACGTCGAGTTCGGGTCTGCCGCAGACATCCGCTGATTTTGTGGCTCAGGATCTGATCAAGTCGATCAATGTGAAGAAGGCGAAGGGTCTGGCGACATTCATCAATTCAGACATTGCCGCCGCACAGGTCCAGACCGCGAATCTTGGTAATGTTCAATTTGCCAATGGTGGGACAGAATTCGGCCTGGCCGGTCACCTGATCAGGAGCGTGAACATCGGAGATCCGTCCACAAACAAGTCAGTGGGCGTTCACAACATCACCAGCTCCACTTCGGTGGCGACGGCCCTGACCGCCAAAGGCATCAATGCCGCAGACCTTGTGGTGAACATCATTTAGAACAGGTGGATCACTGCAGCTGGCGCGCGATCTGGGTTCCTACGCCTTCGACCGGCGATTGGCCGTTGGCTTCGCGCTGAAGATCGCGTTTTTCCCTGGCGATTGCCGATTGAATCGCATCGAGCGTCTCGGCGACACGTTCCTGGCGGGACCGATAAAGATCGCAATTGAGTTCGGGGAAGACGATGTGACTGTAATCCGGGGCCATGACGCGGCAATGTAACCAGCCCCGGCATTTTTCCGATAGGTCAAATCCTGGCTGATTGCAACCGAGGCTTCGCCCGCGGCTATAGTGGATACTTATGGCGGACATCAATCTCCTGACGTTGAACCTGGGTAATTCACGCCTGGCGATGGGGGCTTTCGTGGCGGGTGAGCTTGGGCAAGTCAAAAGAGTTCCTCATGCACTGCGCAAGGATTGGACTCAATCCATTGGTGAAGCCTGGTCGAACATCGAGTCGCGCAGCGGGGCGGTCGTCGTGGGCGCTTCGGTCAATCCGGTCTTGAATGAGGCCCTCGAGCATGCGGTCGAGCAGGCGACGGGGCGAAACATCATCTGGGTTGGCAAGGAAATCGATCTGCCGATCCAGGTGCTGACTGAGGAGGCGGATCAGACGGGCGTCGATCGCATCCTCAATGTGGCGGCCGCGTACGAGCAGATGGGGAAGGCCTGCGTCGTAGTGGATGCGGGGTCGGCCATCACTATCGACGTCTGCAATGACTCCGGCGAGTTTCTCGGCGGAGCGATCGCGGCGGGGGCGAGGATGATGCTCACGTCGCTTCATGAAAAAACCGCGAAGCTGCCGGCCGTCGAGCTATCGGTTCCTCATGGGGCCTTCGGGCGCAACACCCAGCAGGCCATGCTTCAGGGCGTCTATCACGGCATCCGCGGAATGGTGAAGGAACTGGTCGAAAACTACGCGACGGCCCTTGGCCATTGGCCCGACCTGATTGCCACCGGCGGCGATGCCCATACGCTCTTTGATGGCTGGGAACTCGTCCATGCCGTCGCGCCCGACCTCACGCTCTATGGCATCGCGCTGGCCTATACCAACCATCACATCAAGTATGGAACCTGAAAGCCCAAGCAATCGGGCTATGCGGCTGACGGCTCCGGGCACGGCGGCGATTGCCGTGGTGCGTCTGATCGGGCCGCTGATTCAACCATTTCTTAAAATGCATTTTTCGCGGGAGCTGGTCGAAGGGCGATGTATTCATGGGATCCTGCGCGCCGACGACCAGGTGCTGGATGATCCGGTAGTTGTCGCTTTTAGTGGGGGAGCGGATCTCAATCTTCATGGCAGCCTATGGATTGTTGAATCGGTCCTGCGGCTCGCGCAGAAAGCTGGATTTGAAGTCGAGCCGGCTTTGTCATCGCCTTCACTTGCGAGTCAATTTGCCGAAAGCGAAAGCATTATTGAAACGGAAGTGCTTATCGCACTGCCACGAGCGCGCACGCAATTGGCTCTCCGGGTTCTGCTGGCACAGACCGAAGCCTGGGAATCACTCGAATCTCGCCACAGCGCCGGCCTCGTGAATTCCAGTGAAATCGAGCGGATCCTGTCCGACCGCTCCCTCGCGAATTTGCTGGCTTTACCAACCGTCGCCCTGATCGGGGCACCCAACGTCGGCAAATCCACGATTGCCAATCAGCTCTTTGCCCAACAGCGGTCGATCACCGCCGACCTCCCCGGCACCACCCGCGACTGGGTCGGCGAAATCGCCGACGTCGGCGGCCTTGCCGTCATGCTGCTCGACACGCCCGGCATTCGCCAGACAAGTGATCCTTTGGAACAAGCCGCCATCGCCCGCGGCGGAAAAGAAATTACCCGAGCCGACCTGGTCGTAATCGTGCTCGACGCTTCCCGCCCCCTCGAGGAGGGCCAACGCCAACTGCTCGATACCTATCCGCGCAGCCTGATTGTCATCAACAAATCCGATCGCGCGCCGGCGTGGGATCGAACCGTCGTGCGGGGAATAGTCACCGTCGGCACCACGGGCGCGGGCATTGATGACCTTCGAAAATCCATCATGGCACACTTCAGTTGTCTAGGAATCGACCCGTCGCTTCCGCGGGCCCGGACCGATCGACAGCGGGAAATGCTTCATTCGTGGGAAAGCTCAGTCAGCCAAGTTTAGCCGCGACGCGATAGCGGAGCGCTTTGTTCGACGCACAGAAGCGCTCCGCTGGCGCGTCGCGGCTAAACTTGGCTGACGATAATCCTTGTGAAGCGGGCGCTAATACCTTCGCATCAAATCGTGATACGTGACAAATACCACGATCGCCGCGAGGAATGCGAGGCCGGCGTATTGCGCGATGACCATAGTGCGCGGGGATACTGGCTTGCCTTTGATCTTCTCGACGATTAGAAAGGTGAATTGGCCGCCATCGACGACGGGGATGGGCAGGAAGTTCACGACGGCCAAGTTGGCGCTGATCATGGCCAGGAACCACAGCAGCCAGTCATAGCCGCGGGAAGAGAAGGTGACGCCGGTGCGGAAGATGCCGACCGGCCCCATCATGTTGGAGAGCCCGATCGATCCGCCAAACATGCGTTGCAGGGTCAGATAGAACTGCAGGATGAAATCGCGGGTCTCGAAGACACCCCATTTCACCGCGACCAGGGCATTGGGCGCCTTGCGGACGATTTCCTTGGGCACGAGCCACGAAATGTTCAGTGCGTAGCGAACGTCTCTAACCTGCGCGATCTGATCGGCGTCGAGCTTCAGCGTCGCCTTATGCTCCTGGCCATCGCGCGTATAAGTCAAATCCATCGGTGAACCGGCCTGCGCTTCGCCGAGGATCCGGTGCATGTCGTACCAGGTCTTAACTGGCTGACCGTTGATCGCCGTGATGGCGTCTCCGCTGGACAAGCCTGCTGTTTCGGCGGGGCTGCCCTTTGCGACGGCGCCGAGGACGGCATGTGCTTCGTCGAAGCCGGGAAGGACGCCTAGCCCCTTCTGGCCCCGCTCTGTTCCGACGTCTGCGGTGGCTTTAAGACCATCTACAGTAATGACCTTATTGTCCGGCCCGCGAACCACCGTGATGCTGAAGCTGTTCCCGTCCGAGCCGGCCTTTTTCAAGGTTGTAGTGAATTTTTCGCGATCGGGATTGAGAATTGTCTGATCGCCTGAAGGTGCGTGGATCACCAGCTTTGCGATCGCATCGCCGGCAAAGAGCTTGTCATACGCCGTCGAATTGACTTCGATGCCGATCAGGCCCGATCGAGGCTCCATCCCCGCCAGATTCCAATTCCCGCTGAAAAAGTCGGCGAAGTGCGGCTGCACTGAGCCACTGCGCGTCGCGCCAGCGGCAGTTTTTATTGTCAAGTCAACAGGCTTGCCGAACTCCTGCGCCGCGCGATTGAGCGCAACAAAATCATCCTTCGTTACCGGCTTGCCGTCGATCGCGACGATCTGATCGCCAGGCCGAACCAGCAGGGCATCGGGCGAATCACCCTTCGCCAGCTTTTGAAAATCGATCGGCTCGTCCAGCTCCTTAGGATCGATTGCCTTGAGCGAGTAGGGTGGCTCAAAGCCGAGCGCTACAAAACCATCGCCGGCCGAAACGCGCTGCGGCGTGATCTGCAGCGTCAAAGTTTTTTCCACGCCATCGACATTGCGCGCCACCGTGATTGGGACTGCAACGTCCGGCTTGGAGAGTGCCGTATCCAGCTTGATCTTCGTGAAATCCTGCTCTTCGTGGCCGTTGAAGCGGACGATTTTGTCGCCCACCTTCAGCCCCGCCATCTGCGCCGGTGAAAGTGGCACCACTGCGCCGACTTCGGCAGGCTGCGCCCGCAGACCCATCATGAAGATTCCGACGAACATGAGCGCCGCGAGGATCACGTTCATGATCACGCCCGCCGAGATGACCAGCATTCTCGCGCTGACTGATTTGCGATTGTAAGCCCGCGGGTCGTCGGCAGCAGCATCAGGGCGAAGGTCATCCTGCCCAAGCATCTTCACGTAGCCGCCAAGGGGGATCCAATTCAAACGGTATTCAGTGTCGCCCAGGCCCAGCTCGCGGGCGGCATCGGACATCTGCCGATCGCTGTACGCCGCATCTTTTTCACGAAGCTGGAGGCGAGCCTTTTCCTGCTGGGCGATATGGTTTTCGATGCGCTGGTAGTATTCCTGCTGGGTGTTGCCCCAGCGCAGGCCCACGCCTTTGCGCCAGGCGAAAATGGCCGTCCCAAATCCGACGGCAAACTGCTCAACCTTGATGCCGACGGCCTTGGCTGCCAGGAAATGGCCCAGCTCATGCCAGAAGATGACAAAGCCAAAACCAAAGACCAGCAGGGCACCCATCCACCAGTGATAAAGCGATTGGGTATTGAAGGCGAGGATTGAAAAGGTCATGCGATTGAATTCCGCAAATCACGGGGCCATCAAGCTTTGCGAGAGCGCCTCGCGTACCGATTGGCGCGCCCAGCGGTCTGCCTCCAGAAGATCGTCCAGCGACGGCTGGCTCTGAAGGCGGTGCGATTCGATTGTACGTTCGACCAGGCGCGAAATCTCCCCGAACGTGGCCTTACCCTCGATAAAGGCCTCCACGGCGGCCTCATTTGCCGCGTTTAACACCGCGCCCAGCGTCCCGCCACGCTTTGCTACGTCAAAGGCGCAACGAAGTGCGGGAAAACGGTCAAAATCGGGCGGCTCAAATTGAAGCTGCATCGACTGAGTCAAATCCAGCCGGCGACTAATCCCTGAATTCCGCTCCGGGTAAGTCAATGCATATTGAATGGGCGTGCGCATATCCGGCGGGCCAAGCTGTGCGATCACGGAGTTATCGACAAACTCCACCATCGAATGCACGATCGACTGCGGATGAATGACCACTTCAACCTTTTCCGGCGGCAGATTAAACAGCCAGCAGGCTTCGATGATTTCCAAAGCCTTGTTGAACATGGTCGCCGAGTCGATCGTGATTTTGCTTCCCATCCGCCACGTAGGATGCGCCAAGGCATCGGCCAGGGTCGCGCGCTCCATCTTTTGTTTGCTTGCTGTGCGAAAGGGCCCGCCGCTGGCGGTGAGAATCACCCGGCGTACTTCCCTTCCCTGGCCGCATTGCAGCGCCTGAAAGACGGCCGAGTGTTCCGAATCGACCGGCAGAATATTAACGCCTCTTCGGCGCGCTTCGGGAATGAGAAGTGAACCTGCAACGACCAGCGATTCTTTATTCGCTAATGCCAGACTCTTTCCCGCACGGACCGCAGCGAGAACGGCTGGCAATCCCGCCGCTCCAACCACCGCCGCCAGCACCACATCCACATCGTCGCGCTGCACCATTTCCACCATGCCCGCCGCGCCGTGATAAACCTCCACCCCCAATTGTCGCAGGCTTTTAACGGCCGCCTCATTGGGCTGATCATCGGTGAGCGCGACCGCGGCAGGGCGATGCCGCCGCACCTGTGCCAATAGCGATTCCAGTCGGCGATGGCCACTCAGCGCCACGGCGCGATAAGGCTCGCCCAGCGCCTCGATCACCTCCAGCGCATTGCAGCCGATCGATCCGGTGGATCCCAGTATTGCGATGTTCTTCCGCACGCTGACAAAAGGTAAAGGCGAATGCGCGAAAAGAAAAGGTGGGGCGGCTACCCAGCCGCATTTAAGGTATAATTCGTTCTATGCTTCCGCTGCATCCAGGAATGACGCTTGAAGACAGAATGGTGCTTGCCGTGGAACGCGTGCGCGATCGATTGCTGCGGGCGTCAGCCGCATTGGAACAGGCATCCATTCCATACGCGGTCGCCGGCGGAAACGCGGTGGCCGCGTGGGTGGCGACGATTGACACATCCGCTGTGCGCAACACACAAGATGTTGACATCCTCCTGCGGCGAGCTGATCTCGATGCCGCCGCGCGAGCTTTGCAGAGTTCCGGGTTTATTCACCGACATGTCGCCGGTATCGATCTATTCCTCGACGGTCCCGACGCCAAGCCCCGAGATGCGGTCCATGTCGTCATGGCCAATGAGAAGGTTCGTCCTGATTATGCACTGGCTGCTCCCGACGTCAGCGAATCGCAAAAGCCTGCCGGCTTCCGCGTTATTTCGCTCGAGGCATTGGTGCGGATGAAACTGACGTCATTTCGCGACAAAGATCGCACGCACCTGCGTGATATGTTGGAAGTAGGGCTGATCGACCCAACCTGGCCAGCTCGCTTACCACCTGCCCTTGCTTCGCGGCTGCAGCAACTCATTGATACGCCCGAGTCGTAGCGGTTGCACGCATTCATCACGGACCGGTCGAGATTTGCGATATAATTCCGCCTGCGTGAAAATTGCCGAGATTTTTTATTCGATTCAGGGCGAGGGCAAGCTGGTGGGCGTGCCTACGGTTTTTGTGCGCGCCAGCGGATGCAATCTGCGATGCACCTGGTGCGATACGCCTTATGCGAGCTGGGAGCCGGAGGGGCGGGAGATGGCGGTGGGGCAGATCATGGAGGAGATCGCGAAATATCCCGCCCGGCACGTCGTGCTGACTGGCGGCGAGCCGATGATCATGCCGGACGTCCAAGAGCTTTGTCAGCGCATCAAGAAAAGTGATTATCATTTAACCATTGAAACAGCGGC